>JAJFHI010000236.1 GCA_021775715.1 Hyphomicrobiaceae bacterium
CCGTTGGCATGCGTGGCGTAGACGAGGCGGAAAAGAAGGCTCATGGGACAGATCTCGCGAAGGCTGGGGCCCGGTTGATGAGGGTTCCGGACGAAACCTAGGCTGAGTCGATATCTGCGGGAATGAGGGTGTGAGAATTGGTGGGGGATGAAATGTGAGATGCTAGTGCAACTATGGTTGTTTTGTGCTCACGCTATTTCTCCCTTCGGTCGGGCTCTGCGAGGGCCGAGAACGATTCAGATGCTCGCTTATCGCTCGCATCATCGCACCCGGGTGCCACGCGCTGAGATTGAGCAAGGGGAAACAGCGATCTCGCGATACAAAACCATCGCAGCCGTATCGACGCGGCAGGTTGCGGGCTTCCACGCCTGTGTGTTCCGGACAAATCGCGCAAGGAAAACGTTGATGTTAAAGGCCGAGGCCACGACTGTGGCCCGCCGCGTTGGGGCGCCCCGCTGGAGGGGCAGATCGCATTAGCGACCGGTACGCCCCGTGAGGGCAAAACGCGACCGTACTTATCTTCCCTCACGCCACCATGCGAGCGACAGCAGAGCCAGCATTGCGGCGAGTGCCAGGAAGCCGTTGAACAACGGAGTGAGCTTCACGCCCTTTGTCAAAAATGCCTCGCGGTCGCGTAGGCCAAGCCAGCCACTGCCAGCCAATACCTTTGCGTTTGACAGAACCGAGATGCGCGGCACTGTCACGTCTTTGGCTTCTGCATCGGTCGTTGCAGGCCTCTTGCGGGTCCAAAAGTTCCCGCCGCCGGTCGATTCAACGAGCTTCGTCATCCTGTCCGGCGTTGACGTGACTTCGCTCATTTCGCGCGGGTCTTTAGCGCCCGCATGGGCCACGGCGGTGAGTGTGCCGTCATCAGTGGCCGTCTCAGCTTTGTAGAGACCCGGAATTTTGACTTTGATCGTTGCGCGCCAGAAGCCAGTGCCTTCACCAGCAGACTCCATTGTGACATCTTGCTTTTCACCACCTGGGCCGATCAACGAGACAGGTCCGATTGTGTTCTCCATAGAGCGGCGCTCGATTGAAAGGTTGAGCCCTTGTGCCGAAGCCATCAGACGTTCCTCTTCCAGATCCGGCTCTTTCATCAGCCAGTGCGCGAGGCGGCGTAGCAAATCAGTGTGGGGGCCGCCGCCCTCGAAGCCACGCGCCCAAAGCCAGGTATGGTCAGATGCAAACAACGCAACGCGGCCTTTGCCGACACGGTCAAGGATAAGCAGCGGTTTGTCGCCAGCACCACTCATCAGCGCACGGCCACGGCGCACGTCGACGTCGATCTGGCGGAACCAACGGCCCCAGGTCGGTTCGTTGTTTGGACCCTTGGCGCCGGGCAAATCGCGAGTAACAGGATGCTTGTTACCGTCATCAGTGATGAGTGGTTTAAACGGCTCCATAGAGACATTGCCGCTTGGGTTGCCTGGAAGCACACTGCCAAGCGGCGTGCGATAAATGCTGCGTTGCTTGGCGTAGTCTTCGCCTGCGGCAACCAGCACGGCGCCGCCGTGGTCTTCGACGTAACGCGCGATGTTGTCATAGTAGAGCGTTTGCAGGATACCGCGCACCTGATAGCGGTCGAAGATGATGAGGTCAAAATCTTTAATGCGCTGGGAGAACAGCTCACGTGTCGGGAAGGCAATCAGCGACAACTGATTGAGTGGTGTTCCGTCCTGTTTTTCGGGTGGTCGTAAAATCGTAAAGTGGACAAGGTCGACGGCGGCGTCTGATTTCAGCAAATTACGCCAGGTGCGCTCACCCGCATGCGGCTTGCCCGAGACTAGAAGAACGCGCAAATTTTCGCGCACACCTTCGGCAGCAACAACTACACGGTTGTTGGCTGGCGTCAGTTCGCCTTCGGCTTCATCAAGCTCAATCTCGACAATGTTGGTACCGGAATGCGGAAACGGCATTTCGATCTTCACGGAGTCGTCGATTGTCGCCTGAACCTGCTCATCCGGCAGACCTTCGCGGCGCACGTTAAGCGAGATTAGTCCTCCGTCGCGCGCTTTGCGGCCAGTTTCACGAACCTTGATTTCGATTTCACGGGTCTGATCGACGATGCCAAAGCGCGGCGCTTTGATCAGTTCGATGCGGCGGTCGAATTCATCCGGTGCGCCGGTCAGCAGCGTATGGATTGGGGCGTTGAAACCAAGACCTTCCGCAGTTTTCGGGATGTCGTGGATCTGACCATCAGTAATCATTATGACGCCGCCAATGCGGTCCGGAGGGGTGTTGGCGAGCGCTTTGTTGAGTGCGCCAAACAGTTGAGTCCCCGTCGCCTTGGTGCCGCTCGGCCGGCCGGCATTGACCCATTTAACTTCGAGATTTTTGACGTTAGCGAGTTTGGCTTCCAATTGGTCGCGAATTGCTTTCGATTGTTCCGGCCGTTTGGCAAGTGCCTGCGACGTACTTTCATCGACAACGACAATTGCAACGTTGGCCAGTGTGTCACGTTCTTCTTGCTTCAGCGTCGGGTTGAACAGGGCAAGAAACAGTGTTGCCACGGCCAATGCACGCAACCAAGCCCCTCGCGTGCGGCGCCAGAACAGGACGCCGACAAGGGCTGCGGCTAATAGGCCTGCAATCCACAATACGGGCTGGGAAAAGAAAGGGGCGAAATCAAAAGACCAGTTCATCTGTTATGACCCCTTACTGGCCAAAGCGATCAAGCAACGCCGGAACGTGAACTTGATCTGCTTTGTAGTTGCCCGTCAGTGCATGCATGACGATGTTGATGCCGGTGCGGAATGCCATTTCGCGCTGTGGTTCACCACCGGGGACGGCGGGATAAAGCGGCATGCCGCGGCTATCGAGCGCCCAGGCGGAAGCAAAGTCGTTGGATGTGATGAGGATTGATGTCACGCCATCGGCCCGGCGCGCCTGACGGCTGTTGCCATCGCCGGATGATTGCTGAACGCTGCCAGCCTCCGCCCACAACTCACCACCATCCCACCGCCCCGGGAACGATCTCAGAAGATAGAATGATTTTGTGATCACGTGGCCCTGCGCAACTGGTTCCAGGCGCGGAATGTCGAGACGGCCGAGTAGGCGCCGCAGCGCCGACGTGCCGCTGCCTTCGATGGCCACGCCAACAGGCAGGCCCTGGCCATAGTCGCGGGTGTCAAAAATTATCATGCCGCCTTTTTTCATATAGGCGTCAATCTTTGCCAGCGCTGGTTCGGGTAGCGCCTGGGCGTCCTTTAGGATCGGCCAATACAAAATGGGATAGAATGCGATCTGGTCTTTGGTGATGTCGACGGCAATCGGATCGCCGGGTGACACAGCCGTTCGAATATTGAGAACTGTGCTGAGACCTTTGAGGCCGATACGGCTCGCATCGTCGGTGGCAAGATCACCCGTTAACACATATCCAAATGTGACTTTTTCTGTCGCCTGTAGTGCCAGAGCAATGTCAGTGTCACTTGCCGCAGATGTGCCCGGCGGTTGCTGTTGAGCGAAGGCTTTGTCAGTTGGCATCAGCAACAGGGATGCGCCCAATGCAGCGACAAGCATTGCTGCGGTTGCCGCAGGACCTCTGGCCGAGCGTGGTCTAAGGGCTGCAAGTCCACCCGCCTGCAAAATCAGAACGGCAATCATGTCGAGTATTATGAAAGCAAAGGCCAACGCGATCAGCCATGGTTTCAACGGCGTTGCGGTGTCGCTCTTGTAGAGCTGGCGCTGGGCGGAGGCAGGCAGGGCTGGCAGCGGCTGAAGTGCCGTTTTGCCGTCGAGAACGTTCAGCGCCCGCGGGCGTGCACCAAAGCCGTAGTAACCTGGTGGATGATCCAGTGTTGGTGTTGCCTTTGTAAAGGCTGCAACAGAGAGAGATTGCGCGGTTGGCGGCGGTGTTTGCAAGATACCAAACCCATCAAGCGTTTGTTGTGGTGCGAGGACGGTTTCGTCAGACGTGTCGTTTGCGCTCGGAGTGGCCGGGCCTGAAATGTCGCCACTGGCACCAGGTTCAGCGGCAACGACCGTACCCATCGTTGCAATACGGCGCAGCATTTCAACAAACAGACCGGAGATCGGCAGATTTGACCAATCAGAGTTGGCAGTGACGTGGAAAAGGATGACACGACCTTCGCCACGGCGATCAGCGGTGACAAGGGGAGTTCCGTCCTGCAGGGCGGCCCACACCTTTGCGGCTTCTTTAGTCTGCGATGGATCGGCCAGCACTTGACGGTTGACCAATACTTCGGCTGGCACGTCGAGTCCGGCAAATGGGCTTTTGTCGTCGAATGGCGCGAGTGCTTGTGGCGTTGACCAGGACAATGCACCGCCAAGTGTGCGGCCGCCTTCGCGCAGTGGCACAGGCAATAGTGCATCGCCACCCTTTTCTAGGCGTGGTCCGGCAAAGCGAACAAGCACACCGCCGCGCTCAACCCAACTTTGCACGCGTTCGCGGACGCGTCCTGTCAGACGACCAATATCGGCCAGCATCATAACCGTGGCGTTTTGTTCAAGGGCGCGCTCGACACTGACTGCCAGATTGGCATCTTTCGAACGGACAATTTCCGAGTAGGGTGCGAGAGCCTTTTCAATGTAGTAAACCGGCGCCAACAGTGGTTGCGCCTGCTCAAGTGTTTCGCCGGATAACAGCGCGATGCGCTGTCGCTGGGCCCGCGCATCAAGCAGGGCAACGGCACCCGCCGATGGCTCACCGGAGATGACCGTGCGGGCAACCTGATTGCGTAATTCGAGCGGCAGTTCGAACGTGACTTCGACAGCCTGTTCGCCGTTGGCAAGCGCAAAGTCTGCTTCACCCAGACGCTCATTGCGGGCCGACAAGGCGTGAAGCGTCCCGTTCCGAGGCCCGCCAGAGGCGCGCATGACAGTCGCCACGAGTTTGCCCTCCGGACCGAGCCCCGCCGTAACGCCCAGTGCGGTATCGGCTGTGCCGCCATCGATCACAGAGAACGTTCCGCTGTTTGCGAGCTCAGAGAGATCTTTCGCAAACTTGCGCCCGCCGGAATGCAAAATTCCGTCGGTGAGCCAGACCACGTTGGCGCCATCAGCTGCACTCGCATTGGTCGAGGTCAGAGCTGCGTTTATCGCAACAAGTGCTGACGGTTGATCGGGTGCGAACGACTGTGGTGTGAGCGCTGCTGCTGTGGCGCGGGCGTCAGACGGAGCTTCAATTTTTGCCGAAGCCTGTTTGGTCGCAAAGGCCGTGGGGACGATCATCACCGGTTTGTTGTTTGTTTCAGCATTGGCGATGATGCGTTCCATCATCGACAGTCGATCCGACCAGTGGGCGGCGGACGCCCATCCATTGTCAACAACCAACACAACAGGCCCTTTACCCTGTAGCGCTTGCTCGCGGGTTGGATTGAGTAAAGGGTCGGCCAAAGCGAAGATAACCAGCGCTGCCGCCAGCAAACGCAACAGCGTTAGCCACCACGGTGAACGTGCTGGCATCTTTTTTTGGTTTTCGATGCCAACGAGAATGCGGGTTGGAGGGAACGTCACCTGTTGCGGTGTTGGCGGCACCGTGCGCAGCAGCCAATAGAGGACTGGGAGCGCCAAAAGGCCTGTGAGAAGCCATGGGCTTAGGAATGCCAAAGGACCAAAAGTCATGAAGTGCCTCCCGTCCTTACAGGAGCTTGCAACCGCATGATCAGATTCAAAAGAGGTTCAGATGCGGGGCGGTCGGTATGGTGGATCATGAATGACCAACCTAACCGATGAGCCATATCCTTCAGCGCCTCGCGGTGATTGTTTAGCCGCTTGATATAGGTGTCGCGCATACTTTCAGCGCGGTCGGCAATCCAACGTGTGTGCCCGTCTGGTCCCAAGAACTCCGTGCGCCCCTCGTACGGCAGCGTCTCTTCGGCTGGATCGAGAATTTGCACCAGATGTCCAGAGACGTTGTTGGCGGCAAGCTGGCCGATGCGATCCGTCAACGCGTCGATTGGCTCAAGAAAATCGCTGAACAATATCGTGCCTGCAAACCGCGGTAGCGCGACGGGCGGCGGCATACCTGACGCCACAATATTTGCTTCGACTTCTGACGACAACGCTTCGGCGAGTTTCGAAATGGC
>JAJFHI010000237.1 GCA_021775715.1 Hyphomicrobiaceae bacterium
TAAGCCGGCTCTCGTAAATTGCACTATGGGGTGAAGCGGCGATATTAATATTCTGGCGGAAATTCAACAACGCGTTAGCGACAAAGTTTGTCGCAATCGGGCCCGGCTCGATCAACGATACATGAATGCCCGTGTTAGCAAGTTCCCAGCGCATCGAATCCGACAACGCTTCAAGTGCAAATTTCGACGCGCAGTATGCCCCACGATAGGGCGCGGAAACCAAACCCAGGATTGACGAACATTGCACGATGCGCCCCTCACCCGCATCACGCATACCCGGGATAAAACGTCGGGTCAGTTCGTGTGTGCCGATGAGGTTGATTTCGAATTGGTGACGTAAGAGATCAGCGGTGACATCCTCAACGGCGCCTACCTGGCCATAGGCCGCGTTATTGAACAACGCAAACAATTGCCCATCCGTGCGTGACAAAACCTCATCGGCACAGGCAGCAATTGACCCAGGGTCTGTCAGCTCCAGATGCAGCGCCTCTAACCCGTTCTCTGTCTCGAGCCGCTCCAGATCCGCGGGTGTCCGCGCGGTCGCAAAAACACGCCAGCCCTCGGCTTTCATCAAACGCGCGCTGGCAAGCCCAATACCGGACGAGCAACCTGTTACCAAAATCGTTTTTCTCGCCATAAGTGACTATTGCTCCTGATCCAATTGGTGCTCAGCTTGCGTTGACAGTTGTGGCCAGCATTATTTGCCAAATATGCAACGGATTCGCTGGTAACTCCGAGCAAATACGCGATTGGAACAGGTCCGATGACCACCGATAACGAAAAATTCGAGATCGATTCCCCCGCGCTTCAGCGTTTGTTTGCCAGCACCGAGGTGCCGTTGGCATTGACTTCTGCAGTGGTTAAAGACGCCCCACTGGTGATGGTCAACGATGCGTTTCTCAAAATGACCGGCTACGACCGTGACGAAGTCATCGGTCGCAATTGCCGGTTCTTGCAGGGTCCGGGCACGGACCCGGATGCACGTCAGCGGCTAAAGCTGGCGATTGAGAATCATTCGGAGACGCTCATTCGCATTCGCAACTATCGCAAAGACGGCACACCGTTCGACAACTACGTTTTCCTGCGGCCAATATTTTCAACAGACGGTCGGCTGATATACATCCTCGGCTCGCAATACGGATTCACTCTGGCTGAGAGAGTAGCCGATCCTTTGGAGCATGCGGACCTGCTTGAGGCCCAACTTGAACAGTCGCAAGTCGAACTACGTGACGAGCAACTTTTGATGCCACACATAACGTCCTGTTCGTCAGCCGTAATGCGCGCGCTTGTCGACGGCGTCGCGTAAACAGGTTTTATGATTTCTCGGAAAACAAAAAGCGCTCAAGGCCAAAGCCCAGAGCGCTTTCTTTATTGCATCGCGTAGACGTCAGCGCGCCATGCTGTAGCGCTTAACTCTTGGTCTCAAGAAGGCGGCGCGAGACGACCTGCGCCTGAATTTCACCGGCACCTTCGAAGATATTAAGAATGCGCGCATCCTGCAAAACGCGTGAAATTGGATATTCAAGCGCGAAGCCATTGCCGCCGTGGATTTGCAGTGCGTTGTCGGCGTTTGCCCAGGCGACACGTGCACCCAACAATTTCGCCAAACCCGCTTCCAGGTCGCAGCGGCGACCTTCGTCTTTCTCGCGGGCTGCAAAATACGTCAACTGACGCACGATCATCGTCTCAACTGCCATCATCACGACTTTGTTGGAGACGCGTGGGAACGAATAAATCGGCTTGCCAAATTGATTGCGATCAAGCGCATATTTCAATGCCAGATCCATTGCACACTGGGCCACACCAACAGCGCGTGCGGCCGTCTGGATGCGGGCACCCTCGAATGTCGCCATCAATTGTTTAAAGCCCTGGCCTTCTTCGCCACCCAACAGATTAGCGGCAGGGACAGCATAGTTGTCGAAAGAGATTTCGTATTCTTTCATGCCGCGATAACCGAGCACCTCAATCTCACCACCGGTCATGCCTTCTGCCGGGAATGGATTCTCGTCGCTGCCACGGCCTTTCTCGGCGAGCAGCATCGACAGGCCTTTATAGCCCTTTTCGTCGGGGTTCGTGCGCACCAGAACTGTCATCAGGTCGGCCCGGACCGGGTGCGTAATCCAGGTTTTCTGACCCGTGATTTCGTAGACGTCGCCATCTTTCACAGCGCGCGTTTTTAGCGAGGCAAGGTCTGAGCCTGTGTTGGGCTCTGTGAATACGGCTGTCGGCAAAATCTCACCCGCCGAGATCTTTGGCAGAAATTTTTCTTTCTGCTCTTGCGTGCCGTTGTGGAGGATCAATTCGCCAGCAATCTCTGCGCGGGTGCCAAGCGAGCCAACACCGATATAGCCACGCGACAACTCTTCGGAAACAACGCACATGGCTTCTTTACCAAGCCCCAGACCACCAAACTCTTCGGGGATCGTCAGACCAAATACGCCAAGTTCAGAAACTTTGCCGATCAGTTCCAGCGGGATGTATTCATTCTTGAGATGCCACTCGTGTGCATATGGCACGACTTCAGCTTCTGAGAAGCGGCGCATCTGCTCATGCATTTCAGAGTGCATGTCGTCGAGGCCAGAATCACCAAACGTCGTCGCGCCAGGTTGATTCTTGATTAACTCGGCCAACTGGTTCTTCACACTCTGCGAACCGCCATCGGCAACGAGATCTTCCGTTGCATCCTCAAAGCGGCGGATGTCTGATTTGGAAATTCCAAGATCAGCAGCGCGAACAACTTCGCCCTGGTTCATTGAAATACCACCAGCGATCTGTGCGCAATATTCTGAAAACGCTGCTGCAAGGATCAGTTGTTCGAACGCGCCAAAGCGATCTTCTTCTTTGAGGTGTGTTGCCCAGCTCTGCATCTGACGCAAACCCTCTATCGTAGTCGCGAGCCATGCCAGACCGTGCGTTGAATGCTGGACCTCTTCATGGTGGCCTGCCTCCTGAACGATAATCCGGACACCGGCTTTGCCCGCTGCGAGCACACGATCGGCCTCGCCAAGGGCGGCCGCTGTCCGCTTCAGAAGATCGTCGGGCCCGTCGGAAAGAATGTCCGAAGTCACGTTCGCTGCGGCGATGCTCATCGCTGTCTGTCTCCTAATCGTATGGCTGGGCGTTCAATTTGTCGTATCTAGCCGCTGGCCGATGGACCTGTGGACTAAACAGTACGTATTTGACCGCAGAATAGTTGTCTGATCTGGCAACGCAATTGCCATTTCCCAGAATACTTTGCACGACATTATTCAAGGCAGTCACAGGAATCCTGCTGACAAAGAGCGAGCACTTGCAATCATTCGCCCGTCAAAGCCCGGAAAAAGCGGCTTAACGGCGTTTTTGGCTTAGGCGCGAGTGCGCCAGCCTCCTCGCCAGAGACAGCTTGCGGAACCACTTCCGGCGGCTCATCTCTGTGCGGTGTGTTGTCACCCGTGCGAACAATCTCAACGCTGGCCTCTTGCACATCGCCGCGATACGCCGCGTGTTGGGCCCGGTCTGGATCGCCGGGCAGAGGTGTTCCTGGCAAATCATCAACGGCCTCAGCCACAAAATCAGGCTGCATGAAAACCGGGGCAAACCGTGGTGGCTCGATCAAGTCATCGCCTTCAAGCCCGTCGGTTTCCGCCTGAAAGAACGCGGGCTCGTCCACATCAAGCCTTACGATCTCAACATTGGCTTCGACCGGGCCTGTATGTCCCAGGCTATCTTCAACGAACTCGCGGAAATCCGGTGCCCGCAATGTTGGATCTTCAAAAATCGATTGACTGTCTGCAGTCTGGTGCCAATTCGCGCCATTACCTGGAGACGCAAAGGCTTCAGGTTCGTTAATTCCGGTGCCGGGCATATCGGCTGGGTCGCTGGCTACGTCCTCCGCCAATGAGCGCGCCATGATTTTACCAGGCAGAGGTGGCGGCGGCACAAGCGGCGCCTGCCGCGTGATGGGTAGGTCGTTCATCTGACGCATGGCGTCAGCTAGAAGAGGAAGAGGCACATGTGCTGGGCGGGCGCCGGCGAGGTCCTTATCATGGCCGGGAGCTATGCCAACATCAGGAGCATTGGCAGTCAGACGCAGTTCATCAACCGTGAAGTCCCCTTTCGCCGAAGCGTCTTCCTGTTGCGCACCGTCGGCGCCACCGGCTATCGTCTCTTCACGCGCAGATTCTGCATCGGCTTCGTCCACCGTTTCGACTGTTTCAGGTCGAAGACCACCATCACCGAAAATCGAACTTGGTTTCGAGATGTCGCTATCGCCATCCGTTGACTTGTCTTCAGAATTTGGCTCTTCAATCCGCGTCGTCTCCACCAAGCGAAGATGCGGTGCCACATCGGTTTCCGTCAGAACGGTGCGGGTATGGAGATGTTGTAGTGCATCACGAGTTGGCTCAACAGCAACAGGCTCTGCCGCCGCAATGACCTCGGTATTGCTCGCGGGCTCAATCAAAACTGGCGCATTAATGAGTTCCGTCAGGCGCGCGGCGAATTCTTTGTCCTGCGTGGGTTGCAACCGCGAGGGCTGTGCCAAGTTGACAAATTCACCTCGACGCTGGTCCTCGAGATAGCGTGTCGTCTTACCTCTTGCTAGAACGGTGGCCTGCTCGATCCAAGACGAACGCGCCAGCTGCTGGCGGACATCGAGATAGGTTTCCAGGGCCCCAAACTGAGCTGTGGTCAATCTCGACAATTGCGATAATGTTCTGATACCGAGTTTGCTCAACTGACGAACGTAGACGGGCGACATGCCCTTAATTGCCATCAAACCTTCAGCCATCTCTGGCATAGGTTTGGCAATCACATCTGGATCGGGCGCAACTTCTGGCACCTCCTCATCTTGGCGATCACCGGCAGCATTGGAAGTCCGGTCTTCCACGCCTGCTGAGACGACAAGCTCGAGCAATAGATCAATGGTCTCTGCCGGTGTCGTCGCTTCAGACAACGCGGCAACACCTGCCTCAATTTCATCTGTTGCTTCGCAGGCGGCGGCGGACGCATCTGTACTTTCCGCAATTATTTCCTGCTCAGAAACCTGAGCAGCCTTGCGTGCTGCCAGCACTGCGGCCTGTTCAATCCAGTTTTGCTGACTGATTGCAACGCCAAGCCCAAGTGCAGCGCGAATCGTCCGCACGTCCGCTGTTGTCCAATTAGAAATCTGTTCAAAGCGCGCAACACCAAGCCCTAGCAACTGTGTGGCCTGAGCTGATGTGATACCGCGGATCGCAGTCAGATCGTCCGGAACATCAAGTTGGGTGTCAGATTTCGTCGTTGACTGTCGCACTTCTGGAGGTGCCGTTTTAATCGTCAGAACCGGACCGATATGTTGATTAAGGACCGTGCGAAGATCCTGGCGAACAATACTGTCGGCCACACCCAGCTCTTCGTCTAACTCGTCATGCCCGGTGAACTCATCCTCAAGACCCGACTCAGGCGTTGGATCAGCCGATGCGGGCTCTGACACACCAAAGTCTATGCCAGCCGAATGATCATCTTGCAGGGACTGCAAAGCGCTCGACGCGGCAACATCGGACGTTGGGTGGATCTGTGTATCCGCATCTTCCGCAACTTCTGAGGGCGCGGGCAGATTAATGGACGGTACCAACTCCGATCTCGGCGGTACAGTCGGTGCCGACGCTTCATCAGCACCGCCCACTTCGCCGGGACTCTCACATGAAGGGACGACCGCCGGTATCGAATGCAGGTCGCGCAGCAACACGATTGCTTCGTCAATCCGTCTGTAGGCTTGAAAAATCCGATCGTCGCTGAGTGCAGCAAGCACAGTCTCGCGGCGCAAGCCCACCGAAGCGTCCAATGCATTTTCTCCAGACGCTGCAATTTGTGCGTCCAGAGCCGTCAAGGATTCCCAGTAGCGGTTGCCCTTGAGTAGCCCCTCAAGGTGCTGCCGCTCTCGCTGCAAAGCCGCCAACTGATTTACCAGATCCGCCAAACCCACTCGTCCCATTACCAACGGCTTACGAACTATAAAGGATCGTATCTTTCGATTTCCCTATCTGAGCACCAATCTGGCGCGGCGCCTTACCGCATTTGCCAGAGTATTCGAAAAAGACTTGTCATCCGCTGTTGCCTCGATCTTATGTCCGACACACCGAAATTCCAAAATTGAGCCGTCTTGGACGTTAGCTTAGCTCCACCCGGTGTCGTTGGCTTGTGCGATTCAACCCGATATCACCGCAAAATTGCCGGATTGAGACCGTTTGACCACAACTATGGTGAACACGCCCTCAAGTCGCTAGACCTCGATCTGCCCGGCGTCTATTTTGCCCTACCAAATCACAGAATGCGAGTAATCTTGAATGACACGATATCGAACCTTGCTGGAGGCTGTTTACCGTCTGTACGAACACAGCGGTTTTGCAATGGCCAGCGCGGTCGCTTTTTCGTTCGTTATTTCGCTGTTCCCATTATGTATTTTTCTGGGCGCTTTGGCCGGCCTTTTCGGCGGGCGCGAGCTGGCCGATGCCGCTGTCACTCAGCTTTTTGAAATTTTACCGGCCGGCGTGGCAAACGGCTTGGCGCCAGAAGTGCGTAACATCATGACGATAAGCCGGTTCGACCTGCTTACAGTTGGTGGCGGCTTGTCGCTTTTCTTCGCAACGACCGCAATCGAAACACTGCGCGCGGCTTTGAACGGCGCCTATCGCGTTCATGAAACACGCCCCTATCCACTCTGCCTTGCGATGAGCATGTTCTTTGTTTTCGTTAGTGCCGCGTCAATGCTCGTCGTCAGTTGGGCGATCGTCGTCGGCCCAAGTATTGCCGCCGAATTCAATCCGTCCTGGCTCAAAACCATTTTGGACTCATCGTGGGTAACCGTAACCTGGCGTTACCTGTTTGCGGCAACTGCCATCGGTGTCCAACTGTTTGCCTATCATCTTTGGCTTGCTGCAGGCCGACGCCGTGTCGTGGATGTGCTGCCAGGCATCATCCTCTCGGTTGTCTTATGGCTTACAATCGCTGGCCTTTATTCCTATTATCTGGGATTTAGCAACTATTCCCGCTTCTATGCCGGGCTGTCGCAATTGATGATTGCGCTCATTTTCTTCCAGGTCACGGCCATCGTGATTATCCTCGGTGCCGAGCTGAACCGCGGCATCATCGAGCTAAAGAAAATGTCGTCGATCGAGACCTTCGGCAAAGGCCAAGAGGCATAAAAAACGCGACGCCGTCGCCGGCATCGCGTTTTCTAATTCTCTACTATTCGAAGCCTCAGCCGAAGCGAGCCTTGCTGGCTTCTTTGGCATCTTCAAACGTGCGCAGACCTGTTGTCGGGGCGCTGACGAGCACGGACATGTTGCCGGGCTTGTGTTCGTTATTCTGCATGCGCTTGTGAGCTTTTGGAATCTGCACCCATGGGAACACTTCCGACATGCACGGATCAATACGCCGGTCCAAGACCAACTTGTTCGCGTTCGACGCCTGCTGCAGGTGTGCAAAGTGTGAGCCTTGCACACGCTTCTGGTGCATCCAGATATAACGCGCGTCCATCGTTAGGTTGTAACCGGTAGTGCCGGCGCATATGACAACCATGCCGCCGCGCTTACAAACAAACGTCGAAACCGGGAATGTCGCTTCACCGGGGTGTTCAAACACCATGTCAACGTTATTGCCCTTGCCAGTGATATCCCAAATGGCTTTACCGAACTTGCGGACCTCGCCAAACCACTCTTTGTATTCCGGCGTGTTGACCTTCGGCAGTTGACCCCAACAGTTAAAGTCGCGGCGATTTAGGACACCTTTGGCACCAAGCTGTT
>JAJFHI010000238.1 GCA_021775715.1 Hyphomicrobiaceae bacterium
CGAGGTCGAAGGTTCTGAGGCAGAAATTGATGTTTTGCTGGCACGCATCAATGAAATTGCCAGTAATTTTCAACCTCAGACCGTGATCGTAAGCTCCAGCGAAGCGCAAAGCGCCAGGATTTGGAAAGGCCGCAAGTCGGCGTTCGGTGCGATTGGGCGGATATCCGATTACTACTGCATGGACGGCACCATCCCGCTGTCACGCATGCCTGAAGTTCTGGTGAGGATTTCCGAAATTTGTGCGGGATATAATCTGCGCGTTGCCAACATCTTTCATGCCGGCGACGGCAACCTGCATCCACTTGTTCTTTATGATGCCAACGATCCAGATTGTGCTTTACGTGCCGAACTTGCCGGGGCCGAAATTCTGAAGCTCTGTGTTGAGGTCGGCGGGTGTCTGACGGGCGAACACGGTGTTGGAATTGAGAAGCGCGATCTCATGAGCGTGCAGTTCAGTGCCGTTGAACTGGCGCAACAAATGCGGATCAAAAGCATGTTCGACCCGAACTGGTGCTTAAACCCATCGAAAGTGTTTCCACTCGAAGGGCGCCCAGACATTGGACGGACAGGAGTCCGGCCAGATGAGGGTGTGAGGGCTGAAGCAGCATCGAGCAATGGTGCGCTTCAACAGCAATCCGACGCACAACCGGCCCCGGTGGCTTGAGGAGATCGGCTTGAGCGAACATATATTGAGGCCAGCGACCGATTGGGAAATGCGCGCGATGGTCGCGCAACTGGTCGAAAAGCAGCTTCCCGTCGAGCTTGTCGGCAACGGCACCAAGCGCGCCATCGGCCGCCCGAATACGGCACAAGCTGCGCTGTCGCTTGCGTCGTTGCGTGGCATTACGCTTTATGAGCCAACGGAATTGGTCATGTCAGCACAAGCGGGTACGGCCCTCTCTCAGGTAGAGACTGAATTGGCTTCGCGCGGTCAGATGCTTGCATTTGAGCCAATCGACTTGGCACCGACCATCGGTGGATCAGCAGGACAGCAAACCATAGGTGCGGTTTTTGCAAGCAACCTGTCAGGTGCACGTCGCATTCAATGCGGTGCAGCTCGCGACCATCTTATCGGCATTAGCGGTGTCAACGGGCTTGCTGAATTGTTCAGGTCCGGTGGTCGTGTGATGAAAAACGTCACTGGATACGATATCGCGCGCGGTATCAGCGGAAGCTGGGGCACGCTGGCAGCCATCAGCGAAGTGACGTTCAAGGTGTTGCCGTGGCCGGAAGACGCCGTGACGCTGATCTATCCGGATCTGATTGACGATATAGCCAACGAGATGATGTGTACGGCGATGGGGCTGCCCTTCGAGATTTCCGGCGCGGTCCACCTACAACAGGAACTCGCGGGTCGATTAGAGCATCCGGGCCTTCGCCAACATGGCACCTCGCTGACGGCACTGCGGCTCGAGAACACATCCCAGTCCGTTGACTATCGAAAGCAACAGGTAATTTCTCATCTCCTGGCCTACGGCGAACCGTTGCAGCTTGATCTACAGGAGACTTTTTCGTTCTGGGGGGAATTGCGCCGGTTGTCCGTGATGTCGCCAAATGACACATGTTTGTGGCGCATCTCGACCCCTGCCAGCAAAGGCGCCAAAGTGGTTGATTCAATCCATCGGCACATGCCCGTCAATGCGATGTATGATTGGTCAGGTGGCTTAATCTGGGCAGAGGTTCCAGCGGCTGCCGATGCGGGTGCATCCGATGTGCGCCGTGCTGTCGCGATACATGGTGGCGGGCATGCGACACTCATTCGTGCTGATGCCACTGTTCGTGCTGAAGTCGATGTGTTTCAACCGCTTGAACCGGCCGTGGCTCGCGTTACTCAAGGTTTGAAACAGGTGTTTGACCCCTACGGGATTTTCAATCCCGGACGGATGTATGCCGGCATCTAGGTATGCGACTGCATAGGTACTGCTTGAGACTTCAATGCTGACGCTTTGTTTCGTCAGTTTAAAAAAGAGACGACATGCAAACGAACTTTACGCCAAGCCAACTGGAAGACCCGCGCACGGCAGAAATCGAAGCCATTTTGCGCCGGTGCGTGCACTGTGGTCTGTGCACTGCGGTGTGTTCGACCTATGTGCTTGACGGTGACGAGCGCGATTCACCGCGCGGGCGTATCTATCTGATGAAGGATATGTTCGAGGGGGAGAAAGCGGCAACGGCGGAGGTGCAGTATCACGTAGATCGTTGCCTCTCCTGTCTGTCATGCATGACGACCTGCCCCAGCGGTGTCGACTACATGCACCTCGTTGATCACGCCCGCGTCTATATTGCCGAGACGGGAAGCCGGTCTTGGAAAGACCGCGCCATGCGCAAGCTGCTTGCCTCAATCGTCCCTTATCCTGAGCGTTTTCGCTTAGCATTGAAACTTGCCCCGATTGGTCAACCTCTTGTGCGCTTGATGCAGCTTGTTGGTCTCAAAGAACTGGCGGCGATGGTGTCACTGGCGCCTGATGTTGTGCCAACCCCATCGAAGTTTGGTGGAGCGGGCACGGCGGCGACTAAAGGAGAGCGTCGCGCTCGGGTAATTATGTTGGCAGGGTGCGCCCAGCAGGTTTTGCGTCCCGAAATAAACGATACCACCATCCGGCTATTGGCGCGGCGTGGTGTTGACGTGGTCATTGCAGATGGCGCTGGGTGTTGTGGCGCGTTGACCCATCACCTCGGAATGGAAGCCGACGCGCATACGCAAATCAAACGCAACATTGATGCCTGGCACAAGGTTATGTCGCGCGGTGAGGTTGATGCCATCGTCATCAATGCGTCCGGTTGCGGTACGACCGTCAAAGACTATGGCGCTATGCTGCGCCACGATCCCGATTATGCCGACAAGGCTGCGCTGATTTCCGCTCTTGCCCGCGACGTGACGGAATTTTTGGCCGAATATGACCTAGGCGCGCCACTTAGATATTCATCTCTGCGAGTGGCCTATCATTCGGCTTGCTCTATGCAGCACGGCCAGGGGCTAACCGACGAGCCTAAACTGTTGTTGGAGAAGGGCGGTTATTCCGTCGTTGACGTTCCCGAAGGCCACATCTGTTGCGGCTCGGCCGGCACGTACAACATTCTTCAGCCCGAAATGGCCGAGCGCCTGAAGGAACGTAAGGCCGAGAACATTCGCAAGGCCAGGCCTGACTTGGTGGCTGCTGGTAACATTGGCTGTATCACACAACTAGAAGGCGACATTGGCGTGCCAATTGTCCACACAATCGAGTTGTTGGACTGGGCCTACGGTGGTCCCATCCCGCGCGGGCTTGAAAATTTGGCGAAGTATATGACGGATGTCCCGGAGCCGAAGCGGCAGGTGAGTGACTTTATCGAAGCATAATCATCATAACGCATGAGGAGATCCGCGAATTTGAACGATGCCTGCGAAGATATCTCACGTGCCAGCCGCGGACCAAAACCAATGAAGATCACAATCCCGGACTTTTCGCTAGTCGTGATGATTGGTGCTTCAGGCTCCGGCAAGTCATCGTTTGCGACGCGCAATTTCGCTAAGACCGAAATCATTTCGTCAGATACCTATCGTGGCATTGTCTCTGATGATGAGGCCAGCCAGGAAGCAACGGATGACGCATTCGAACTTGTGCATGACATTGCAGCCAAACGGCTGAAGCGCCGCAAACTGGCTGTTATTGATGCAACGAATGTGCGCGCAGAAGATCGCGCCGAACTGATCGACCTCGCGGTAAAATACCACGCGCCACCGGTTGCCCTCGTGATTAACCCGGATGCAGAGATCTGCCGTGCGCAAAATGCCAGTCGTACCACACGGCGTGTGCCCGATGATGTGATTGATGCACAATTGCAGGTGCTGCGCGGCAGTCTCAGTCAGCTTGACGGTGAAGGTTTCCGCGTCGTCCATCGACTGACAACGCTGGACGAAATTGCCAATGGCGCCATCACGCGCGTGCCGGTTGCAGCCGACAAGCGTTATATCCCGGGACCGTTCGATATCATCGGTGACGTCCACGGTTGCTTCACGGAACTCTCCGAGTTACTGACCCGGCTTGGATATGAGGTCTCGATTAGAGGGACGGGCGCGAACCGGATTGTTGCAAGCAAACCCCCACAGGGGCGTATGGCGGTTTTCGTCGGTGATCTTGTTGATCGCGGCGACAACACACCGGATGTCTTGCGCCTGGTCATGCACATGGTGGCTGAAGGGCATGCGTTGTGTGTGCCAGGAAATCACGACAACAAACTGATGCGTTGGTTACGCGGCAACGATGTCAAGCAGACCCACGGTCTCGATAAAACGGTGGAGCAACTTGATTGCGAACCAGCAGAGCTGCGTCCCGATATCGAGAAGTTTATTGCCGATCTGCCGAGCCACCTCTGGCTGGCGGACGGGAAGTTGGCTGTGGCGCATGCTGGCATCAAAGACAAGCTGCTTGGCCGGGTATCACTCCGGGTCTACATGTTCTGCCTCTACGGCGAGACGTCGGGCGAAACAGATGAGTTCGGCCTGCCGATCCGATATAATTGGGCTGCGGAATATTCCGGTGAGACCTCTGTTGTTTATGGCCACACGCCCGTTCCCGAGGCGCAATGGATGAATAATACGCTGTGCCTGGATACAGGTTGCTGCTTTGGAGGCAGGTTAACGGCGCTGAGGTGGCCTGAGAATGAGACAGTCTCGGTGACCGCACGGCAGGTCTATGCCGAACCCATCCGGCCCTTTGGCCATCCGCCAGCTCGCCCCAAGGTGGCAAAATCTTAAGGATCGGTGAGGCTGTGGCGGCTGCCACGTTGCACGGATATCTCAATCAGCTATAAGGCCGTTCCAGTCCAC
>JAJFHI010000239.1 GCA_021775715.1 Hyphomicrobiaceae bacterium
GGGCTTTGACGATGAGATCCCTGATATCCATCATCCACCTCCAAATGGCGGGGAGATCGAAAACAACTCGTCTGGCTGGGCGATCAGGCTATAGGCGATGCGCAGGCAGACCAGAATAACAAGTGCTGCCAGCATAAACCGAAGTTGTTCACCGCGCAGTCGCTCACCCGCCACCGCACCAAGCTGTGCTCCGATCACGCCGCCTACCATCAACAACATTGCAAGTACGATATCGACCGTTTGGTTTTCAGTTGCATGCAGCACGGTCGTCGCTGCTGTTACGAACACGATCTGGAACAGCGACGTGCCGACGACCACGTTGGTTGGCACTCGCAAAAGATAGATCATGGCAGGTACCATGATGAAACCACCGCCGACGCCCATGATCGCGGCCAGAAAACCAACAAAAGCACCGATCATTAGCGGCGGGATGGCACTAATGTAGAGTTTTGATTTGTGAAACCGCATTTTGAACGGTAGGCCGTGGATCCAGCTGTGCTGTCCCGAGCGCCGCGAGGACACACGCCCGCCTGCCCGCGTCCGTCGGATGGTATTGACGCTCTCGATCAACATCAAAAATCCGATCACGCCGAGAAATGTCACATAGCTGATAGACACGAAGAGATCGAATTGTCCGGCAGCACGAAGTACCTTCACGACCTGCACGCCAATGATCGAACCTAGAATGCCGCCGATCAACAACACCACGCCCATTTTGATGTCGACATTGTTACGCCGGTATTGAGCGATGGCACCGGATACAGACGAGGCCACGATTTGCGCAGCCTCCGTGCCAACCGCGACGGCTGGCGGAATGCCCGAGAAGATCAAAAGCGGCGTCATCAAAAATCCGCCACCGACACCAAACAAACCCGACAAGAAACCCACAGCACCGCCCATGCCGAGAAACACGAATATGTTCACGGACATCTCAGCGATCGGTAAGTAGAAGTTCATCAACGCGGCCCGTCGGAGCAGCCGAGACGGGCCACCGATTATGTTTGAGCGATCTTCGTGGACGCCAACCTTAAGCCCGATTGCTCTAAACCAACCGAATTCATAGCGCCAAATTCAGGCTGGCCTGTCTAAGCCAGACCAAGACTCTATGATTGTGATCTCAGCAATCGCAGCGATTCGACCCCGATACCGGTTCGAATTGCTCTCTAAGGCGAAGACGCCACTCCCCTAACCAACTGTCATGCCCCGAAGCCTCGCGACGGTCAATGCGACCTTTGCGGATTCTGTACCGCCTCCCAACTCCGTTGTCGCCACTTTCCCATAGCCACAAGACCGACAACCGCACCGCTCAAAAAAACGCCCGGCGGCCTTAAGGCTACCGGGCGGTGTTTATTGTGTTTGAGTGTAAGGGCAAATGCGGTGTCGACGTGCAGATCTGCCTTAATTGATGTAGTTGGCGCCCGCAGAATTGTTTTTCCATGCTTGGCCAGCGGCGTGCGCATCGTTGACGATCCGGTCCGATTTCTTGCGGCGGAAGCGGCGCACCAACGTTTCAGCACTCGCAAGCTCGGCTGTATCCAGTTTGGCAATCACCGCGTCCCGACGGCGACCAGCTTCGGCATCGCCACCTTTGGCCGCAAGAACAAAGTACTTGTAAGCTTGCTGTAGATCTTTTGGAACACCAAGGCCGTTTTCATAGAGCACTGCAAGGTTGAACTGGCTATCGGCCAGGCCTCGATCCGACGCACCTGAGAACCAATGTGCCGCTGTTGTGTAGTCTGGCGACTTGCCGATTGGATTTGCGCTCAGGACCGCCAGGTTGTGCATGGCCTTCATGCTGCCCTGCTCTGCAGCGCGACGATACCACGTCTGGGCGCGTGACGTGTCTTTACTGACGCCGAGGCCGCGCTCGTAAAGAGTTCCGAGGCGATACTGAGATTGAGCGAAGCCCTGCTGAGCCGATCGCTTAAACCAGTTAGCCGCTTCAGCGTAGTCTTGCGCGTTACCTCTGCCCTGCGCCAAACGCGTGGCAACTTGAAATTGCGCTGACGGATTTCCTTTTGCCGCCGCCAGACGCAACGACAAAGGTCCGACTTTTGCTGGTGCAAGACCAAGAGCACGGCGGGCACCACCTTTGATAAGCGGTTTGCGCTGCTCTGTCTTTTCGGCTGCCTCGTCGTCCTCATTCGACAGCGAAGCCGGCGTTGCCGGAACGGCATACTTTCCAAGTTTGACCGAACGTGTTGCCAGATCTTCACGCTCTTGAAGGCGGTTAACCTGATGTTGTGTCAACTTACGACCGGAGTCATAAATCGTCATGCCTGCGGGTGGGCGATCAACGAAGCTTGAGGCAAGCAAATTTGCCGCCGCTGCATCGTCAACAATCTGTCCTTTATAACTGTCGTCGGCCATGGCTGCGCGCCGCGCTTGGCCATCGGTCGCTGGAGTGCCCGGCTTGACACCTGGGCGAACGTTAGCCGGGTCGATTACGTCGTCTTTGTATGACCGAGTACCGGCGACTGCGTTCTTGTCGTCATCACCGGGCGTCGTGGAAACAATCGCCCTGTCACCCTTTTTTCCGGCGAGTAGATCCATGCCAAGAGGCAGGTCCATCACCAAGGCAATAGCAGGGATCGTACACATGGCAACAAACATGTTGACGATCAGTTTGCGCTTGGTCAGCCCGAATAGCCCGCCGCTCTTTGCTGGCACGTCATCGTTGGCGTCATCGGGCGCACCGGCACCGCTCTTCGACTTTCGCAAGAAGCTCAGGCCAAGACCGCCCTTCTTCTCTTTCGCCGCATCCATCGCCCTTCCTTCATTAGCAGCAGCGTCCAGCTTGGCGCGCTGCTCGTTGGCGATCTGTTCCTGCCGAACCCTCAGGTTCTCACGCATTTGCTGAATGCTACTGTCACGCTGCGCCTTTGGCTTTTCGCGTGGCGGCAAAGGCTCTCCGATCGCGGGCGCTGCTTTAAGTGCTTCCGGTTCATCGAAATCGGGTCCCGTATCGGCGACTGTTGGCGGCGGCAAGTCCATTTCTGGGACTGACACCGCAGGGATCTCCGGCCGCGGTGGCGACTGCGGCAGATCTCCAAGTTCACTGATCGGATCGTCATCATAGTCTGTTTCGCCTGGCACCATGGAAAACGGCGAAACGGCCGGATCGTCCTGCATACTGGATGGATCTTTGCTGATGCTGACTTCAGCTTCATACCCAGGCGGCACCCCATGCTCATCAAAGGCCTGCTCGGAAAACGGCAATGGTGTCTCCGGCATGTGCGGCGTAGCAAGATCTTCCAAGCGTGCTTCATAGCCTTCGGCAGTGCTTGGTGTTTCAAAGTCTTGCGCCTCGCCCATTGGCGGCAGCTCGGAAGCAGGGGGGACCAAATCGGCCACATGTGCCTGCATCATCGGCGGCTGCTGCACGGGTTGAGCTGTTTGATGAACACCTAACTCAATCGCATCCACACGATCAAGCACGCGGATCATAGCCTGCTGCATCGTTTCCAATATCGACTGCGATTCAATCTCGCCCTGACGGCGTTCATCCATGAAGCCGTGCAAAGCGTGTTGCAGGTCCGCCATCATCTCGTGTTGCGTACCAGGCATTGCTGACTGATCAATTGCAGCCAATCTCATAGCGGCTTTCTCAGCTGCAGCAATCGCCACTTCTTCGACGATTTCCGGCGATAAATTTCCGGACATGCCAACGAATTCACCGAGATGTTCGTCCGACAGGCGCTCCATGACAGCGGTCAATTGACCTTCGATGGAATCGAGCTTTACGAATTTGGATTGCGCTTCCTCAAGATGCGTATTGATTTCATTGATCTGTGCTTCAACGATTCTGAGACCACCAACGTCTGAGCGGGTCGCAACATCTTGAATCGCAGCTGAGAACCCTTCTTCGAGCTTATCGAGACGCAACGTCAGGGAATTCAGGGCCGCACCGCCAGCACTGGAGCCGCTGTTGTCTTCGATACGGCGGGCAATTTCCGCAAACCTGTCTTCCAGCCATTCCTTCTCCGGCACCGTAGATGGAGCAGCTCCCTCGGCTTGGGCACTTGCAAAAACGGGCGGCGGATCATCAAAAGACATGGGTGCGGGAGCAGCGTTTGTGAGCTCGTCTGCTGTGTTGTCGAAGTCGACGCCCGAACTCGCTTCAACAGCGAGGTCAAATTCGTCCTCAAGGTCTCCATCGAATTGAGAGGCATCATCTGTGCTCTCAGTGCCGAATTCGATCTCGTCGGCGCTTGCAAGGCTCGAAGGCTTTGGCGAACCGACAATTTCTTCATGAGCCGGAACCGTGCTGAAGCTGGGCGCGTCTGGGTCCGGCATCGGGCCTGTGTAGCCGGCTTCGCCAGTTTCGTAGATCCGCGCCAAGGCATCGGCAGAAACCGCATCCCAAGGATTATTTGGATCGTCTTCTTCTGCCTCGCTGCTGCCGACAACATCAAATGGATCGAAATTACTTTCTGATGGCAATTGTCCCGCACCAACTTGGGAAGCCTCAGTTATGTCAGAAGGTGTCGTTGCCGACATCAAGGCTACCGGGGCTTCGACTGCGGTTTCCGGGAGGGGAGCCGCTGGTGTTGCATGGTCGCCACCGGCTTCTGCAACGCGTTGCGATAATTGGCTCAGACCATTTTTAATATTTTGCAGGGCAGGCCGATAGGCTTCAGGCACGTTGTAGCGTGCGATGTGGGCCTCGGCACCAAGCGTGGCAAGCCGGTCCTGCATTTGTTGCAAAACGCCAGCGTGGAGGCGTTCTTCACCACGCAACTGCGTTGTGATTGTCTGCACAATGTCCCGAAGATCGTTTTGAACAGCCGTTGCGCCTGTGGAGGTCGCTTTCGATGCGGGCTCTCCGTTCGGCGAGTTATGATCGTTGTTGGACATAGTCTTTCCCGTCAGCCCCCAAAAAACTTGCACAGCTCATGCGCAACGACATCAGGTGGTCCCCCTGCTGAAGACCCGACGAGGCAGGTTGGTTCTGCTTTCGCCATACCGTGCGTCGCAACACGTGCAAAAAATCGGTCCAGACGCGGTACGGACAAAAAACCGAACAGTGCGAAGTTCTCAGCACGCAGTAAACAGATGGTTAAGCCGGTCCCGAACACTGCAAATTGAGCTAAAAGACTGCAAATATTGTGGCGAATCAGTCGTCAATACCCAATGTCAACACCCAAAATAGCAGTCAAAACGCAACCAAAAACGAATCAGTCGTGCGACCTAGAACCCTGACTGTCCCCTCAAGAGAAATGTCGCCCTCCGACATGCGTTGCTTAATCATTGTCGTGTTCAGGGCTTACAGTAGAGGGAGGAAGGCTTGCCGGGTTCGCAACTGCGACATACAGATAGTCGGTACAGCCAAGTGCACGCCAAAACAGGAGAACAGCCATGATGTATCGGCTTCTTTTGATCACGAGCATTGCCCTTATTGGCACCGGTGGGCTTGCGATCGGTGCAGACAATCAGTCGGGTCGTTACACGATGGCGCCAGCTGACGGCGGTCGTTTTGTCCGTCTCGACACGCAAACCGGGGCAATGGCGCTTTGCAATCCCGAGGGCACGGGCTGGTCGTGTAGAGCGATGCCGGATGCCACACGCGATTCATTTGAGCAGATCGCAGCGCTAAGAGCGGAAAACAAAAACCTCAAAGATGAGATCAAGCAGATG
>JAJFHI010000240.1 GCA_021775715.1 Hyphomicrobiaceae bacterium
GTGGACCCATCCTGACTAAGATGAGGCTC
Organism: Hyphomicrobiaceae bacterium; assembly: GCA_021775715.1. GTDB lineage: Bacteria > Pseudomonadota > Alphaproteobacteria > Rhizobiales > Hyphomicrobiaceae > JAJFHI01. The sequence continues at coordinate 30 of JAJFHI010000240.1, forward strand.
CACATCTGGCAACTCGACTTGGCTGGCGTCTTGGTGTTCCGCCGATTTAACTGCTGTCATGATCGGTCCGCTCGAGATTACTCGACCTCCTTGTTAACTTGCCGACTCAACGCAAGGAACTAAATTGATCTATGGGTTCAAGAACGTCGACGACCCTCATCGCATACGCCCCATTTAGTTGTCCGATATTGCTGAAGAACAGAACGCTGTCGTCACCCAGTATCGGCAATCTGTCGCCAGCTTTGGCATTTATCGGCAAAACTTGACCAACCGTTATTTGAGAAATTTCAGCGATTGAAAACTCTTGTTTTGCCACGAGCGCACGCAAACCGATCCGGCTCTGCATTATCTCATGCTCAACATGGCGCGCCCAGTCAGGATCGTTGGACTGGACGTCCTTTTCCTCGGTGTCTGAATTGGCTTCGGCGCGGAACGTCTCGATTAAGTCGTGTGGGAAAGAAATCATCATGGCAAGTTTGATCCCATCCTTTTCGACTTGAAGCTTGATGTGATCGTAGGCTTCACCGCCGTCGGGGAGATCGATCGTTGACGAACTGACGAAATGCTCGGCGAGAATAGGCGAGCGCCAAGGGAATGTGGACATGGTTGTCGTCAAAGCCGCCGCCACATGTGCAAATAGCAATTCGGCAATCGAGCGATCCATTATAGAAACATCAATTGCGTCAACCTCCCGCACTTGAGTTCCATCTCCGCCGAACTTCAGATCAATAAATGTGGCTAGTGACCTCCGGTCGGCAAAAACAAATATTGGCATTGAAACTTCAGTGCTGGAGATCTCGCCCAACAGTTGCTCGCCGCTACCACTATTAAAAACGTCGTCGAAACGACCCTTCTGAAATTCTCCCGATGAGAATGCGCACTCATCGCAGTCGCCAAACAACTCCTCTGCAAGGCTTGCTGCAAACGCTGAGACAACATCTTTCACGCCGTCGCTATTTCCTAGATGTGATTTGTTAGCGTCAAGAAAACGCAAAATCGCTTCTAGGTCGCTCGCACTGGAGAGTTTGTCGTCTTGCATATCCAAATCTCACTATCTATGCCGCAACGGGGGCACCACCACCGACCGTTGCCTGCTCCACCTCATCAATGCTTGGACGTTCGTGCGCAGAAATTGTTTTGCGGCCATACTCGATAGCAATTTGCGGCATCGCGCCGTTCATGAATGCGAGAAGCGTTTGCTTCGCGACCATATACATCCGCACCTTCTTTTCACGACAGGTCTTCACCTTGGTCGCAACAGGACCAACGACCGCATATGAAAAGAAGATCCCAGCAAAGGTTCCGACGAGTGCCGCACCAATAAGTTTCCCGAGATACTCCGGCGATTCCGACAACGCACCCATCGCTTTGATAACCCCGAGAACAGCTGCAACAATACCCAAGGCTGGCAAACCATCCGACATTGCACTAAGCGCGTGATACGCTTTCAGTTTATCGGATCTTATCGTTTGGATTTCTTCATCCATCAGGGCCTCAATCTCATGAGACCTGGCGTTACCAATGATGATCAAACGACAATAGTCGCAAATGAATGCCGTCAGTTCTTTATTCGCAAGAACAGTCGGAAACTTCTTGAACAATTCAGATTCTTCCGGATTGTCAATTTGCGCCTCAATTTCGCTCCGCGAGTTACCGCGCAGCTCCCGCATCAGCTCGTACAAAACCCCAAGAACGTCCATATAATTCTGGTTTGTTGGAACATCATTCTTCAATGCTTCAACAACAGCTTTGCCAGCGTCCTTGATCGTTTTCATCTGATTTGCAACGACGAACGTCCCGATTGAGGAGCCCAGGATAATGACGTACTCCCAAGGTTGCCAGATCACCATGATATGGCCACCCATCGCCGCGAAACCACCCAGCATGCAGACGAGCGTGATCAAGAGTCCAAGCAGTATTGTCACGAGGCTTTCCTACCAACAAACATTCGAGACTTCACTTAACCGTTGCAGCCTTGCCTGAAGCTGGTCGCGCAAGGCACGCATCAGGCCCGCACAAGCCTGTCGGACGATTTTTACATCAAACGTACAGATCAACCGCAGGGGTATGAACGTGCTCAGCACAATTTCAAGCTATCGACTTGTCTCTGAAGACCTCGAGCGCTCACTCCAGACCACTGCGGAAACGCCATTGGTTGCACGCGAAACCAGTTACTATCTGGAACGGATCGGCGATATTAAAACGATTGACGAGTTCATCGCCGATGACAGAATTTTCTCGTACGCGATGACCGCGCACGGCTTGGAAGACATGACGTATGCGAAAGCATTCATACGCAAAGTCTTGAGTGAAGGAACAGACACGGACACGACGTTCGCGAACTCTTTGTCAGATACCCGATACCGCGAATTCGCAGAAACCTTCAATTTTGTAAGATACGAAGACGCAACGACTGCATTCGACCGAACCCAGCAGGGCACTGTTGACCGCTATCTGAGGCAGACACTTGAGGTCAACGCCGGGGCGGACAATCAAGGTGTTCGCTTGGCATTGTATTTCTCACGCAAAGCTCCTGAGGTCACCAGTGCCCTTGGATTACTTGCTGATCCAGCCCTGTTGACGGTGGTACAAACAGCCCTCGGAATATCCCCCGCAACGTCAGCGGTGAACATCGACAGACAGGCCGATTTGATTGCCGACCGTCTCGATATTGAAGACCTAAAAGATCCTGCAAAACTTGATGAATTTTTGCAAAGATTCGCCGTACTTTGGGAAATCTCAAACCCGCAAGTCACCGCGTCAGTGCCAAACATTCTAATTGGGCAATCTGCAACATTCGGTTTTGGCTCGGATCTCCTTGCCGCGATCCAGAACTTTAGAACCGGCGGGAGATAGGCCGATGGACACCTCACTGCATGTCGCCATTTCAGGGCAAATTGCGCAGCAAAAGCGCATGGATACCGTGGCCCAGAACATCGCGAACGCCACCACGGCAGGCTACCGCCGCGATGCCGTTCAGTTCGACGCAATTTTGTCCAGCACCAACCCCGAAACGTCCGTCGCCTATGCCTCGCGTGGCGAGACCATAATATCCCGATCACAAGGAGCAGTTGTAAAGACTGACAACCCTTTGGACATTGCTGTCAGAGGCGAGTCTTGGCTTTCTTACCTCGGACCTGAGGGCCAAGTGTTTACTCGTGACGGCCGAATGCAAATTACAGCCGCCGGCGAACTCATGACAATCACTGGACATCAAATACTTGATGCAGGTGGGGGTCCGCTGCAATTGGATCCGAATGGCGGTCCACCCATCATCGCGGCCGACGGAACCATTACTCAGAATGGGCGACAGCTTGGAGCAATTGGTCTTTTTACGATTCCAAACAACGCCCATCTTACCCGAGCCGCTGACTCCGGTGTCATACCGGATGTGCCGGCTGAAGCTACTTTGGATTTTAGCAAGAATAGCGTCCTCCAAGGTTACATCGAAAATGCAAACATTCAGCCAGTTCTAGAAATGACCCGGCTTATCGAAATTCAAAGAACGTTCGACGCTCTCTCCTCTGCCATTGGTGACAACAGTAGCCTTTCTAAAGAGGCCGTTCGAATACTCGGCACCGGCTCATAGCTAGAATGTCCCTCGAAGTAGATAATTCAAAAGCGCAAATCGGTGAGCAACGTTTTACAGCAATCATCCAATAACTGCGGCTACACGCCTGGCGGACTCGTTGAGGTCGCCGGTAAAGTGCACGCTGTCGCATCAACGCATTGCGTCGTCAAAGGGTTGTCTTTGCACGTGTCGCTGGGTGATCTTGTTTCAATATTGCGCGACGACAACAGCCAACTATTCGAGGTCATCGGCGTTGAAGAAAAGTTGATCAGAATCAAAGCAATAGATTCACATGTCAACGTTATGATCGGTGATCTCGTCTGGCATCAAGGACCGCTTCGTCTCAGACCGGACGACACGTGGAAAGGCCGAACGATAGATGCCATCGGGCAACCTGTTGATGGTCGGGGCCCATTGAAACCCGGAAAAACTTCCGTCGCAGCAGACATGCCAGCACCTGATCCCTTAGCACGTTCACGGTCACAGAAGTTCGTCGCAACAGGGGTACGCGCCATCGACATATTCACACCACTGTCAGAAGGGCAGCGCATAGGTATTTTCGCAGGTTCGGGGGTTGGCAAGTCAACCCTCCTTAGCATGCTTGCCAATGCAGGTTCATTTGACGTCGTTGTTCTGGCGCTTGTTGGCGAGAGGGGTCATGAGGCAAAGGAATTTCTTGATCGAACACTTGGCCAGAACCGGGACAACGTAATTGCCGTCATAGCAACGTCCGATCAAAGTGCTTTGAAACGACGACTGGCACCTGGAACGGCGATGTCAATCGCCGAACACTTCAGCAATCAGGGCGCGCGCGTTCTCCTGCTTCTGGATTCAATCACACGTTTTGCTCATGCCGAACGAGATGTCGCGCTCGCCGCTGGCGAACCACCTGTTGCACGCGGCTACCCACCCTCTGTCTTTTCGTCATTATCACGTCTCATTGAGCGCGCGGGCATGGCAAGCTCGTCTGCCGGTTCGATTACGGCAATTCTTACCGTTCTCGTCGACGGAGATGATTTCAACGATCCCGTATCCGATGCTGCTAGAGGCTATCTCGATGGCCATATCATTCTTGATCGAAGCATCGCCGAGGAAGGTCGCTTCCCTGCCATCAACGTGTTGGCTTCAACATCACGCATGTCGGAACGAATTTGGACAAAAGAACAATCGAAAATGGCAACAAAAATGAAGGCGCTCCTGTCACGCTACGAAGAGACACGCGATCTTCGATCTATGGGCGCTTACCAACCAGGTGCCGATCAAGAACT
>JAJFHI010000025.1 GCA_021775715.1 Hyphomicrobiaceae bacterium
GCGCCGCTGTCTTTCGTCGCCAAAAAAGAAGTCGGCACCTGGCCGTTTGTGGCGTCGCTCGCACGGTTGCAGCGCACGGTTTTTGTTGATCGTCAGCGGCGGATGGACGTCGATCAAACAACAACGGAGATCACACGGCGCCTAGACCAGGGCGATACCGTTGTGTTGTTTGCTGAAGGGACGTCAAGCGACGGCAACCGCGTGCTGCCGTTCAAGACGTCTCTGTTTGCCGCTGCAAAACCACCGACCGGGCGGCGAAAATCGACCGAGGATAGCGCCGCCGCAGCGACCCGCGATAGCCGGGCCGTCGTGCAGACGCTGTCGCTCGTCTATACAAAGCTATATGGGATCCCACTATCACGCGGTGACCGGCCGTTGGTTGGCTGGTTTGGTGATATGGAAATGCAAAGTCATGCTTGGCGGCTGCTGAAGGCCGGGCCGTTGGATGTTGAGATTCGGATCAGCCCGCCAGTTCCGCTCGATGCCTACGCCGACCGAAAGGCCTTGGCACATGCCAGCGAGGACCTCGTGCGCGAAACTGTCGTCGCGGCATTGCGCGGTATGCCGCCGGGTTGCCAAGTGAATGTCACAAGGTCGGAGCCGTTGGTCCGGCGGGCCGTGCCCCAAACCACACCCGAGTCCAAAAATGCGCAGAAGTGGCGCTGACGGCCCTTCACGGGGATGGCCTGACGAAAGGCCCGAAAAAAAGCCTCAAAAACAGGCATGACCGTATTTCGAAATTGGTTTCAATGACATGAGATGTCGATGAACAGCCAAATTTGTGGCCATTTTTCATGTTGCTTCGCACAAATTTGTGCGCGAGGCTGAATCCTGAGCGAAATGAGGGTTCTGCATACAACTTGTTGCCGTGCCGTCTCGCGATGAAGCCAGGCGTTAACCTGATTGGAATGAACGATGGGCGACACTCTTAAATCGGCACCTTTGCCTGATGGAGGAAGTGGAATGCCGGGGACCAAAAAGAAGGTCTTCGTCAAGACGTTCGGTTGCCAAATGAACGTCTATGATTCAGAACGCATGGCTGAAACGCTGGCGCCCTATGGTTATGCCGAAACGACGACACTGGAAGAAGCAGATGTTGTCATTCTCAACACTTGCCACATTCGCGAGAAGGCAGCTGAAAAAGTCTATTCCGATCTTGGCCGTATTCGTCAGGTGAAGGACCGCCGCCAAGTGCTTGGCAAGGATACACTTGTTACTGTTGCTGGCTGTGTCGCGCAGGCTGAAGGCAAAGAGATCACACGGCGTGCGCCAGTGGTTGATCTCGTTGTCGGCCCGCAGAGCTATCACAATCTGCCCGACTTGTTGTTCCGCGCGAAATCTGAATCGCGCCAGGTCGTCGAGACAACGTTCCCGGAAGAAGATAAGTTCGACAAGTTACCAGCACGCATTGGCCCGCGCGCTGCCACTGCTTTTCTGACCGTTCAGGAAGGTTGCGATAACTTTTGTACGTTTTGCGTTGTGCCTTATACGCGCGGCGTCGAATTTTCCCGCCCCGTCGCATCACTGATTGACGAAGCAAAACGCCTTGTCGACGGTGGAGTTCGTGAACTCACGCTGCTTGGCCAAAACGTCAACGCCTACCACGGGGAAGGGCCTGACGGTAACGCTTGGTCGCTTGCCAAATTGATTGATTCCCTGGCTGAAATCGAAGGCATCGAACGGCTGCGGTACACGACAAGTCATCCAAATGACATGACGGACGACCTGATGGCGGTTCATGCCAATCAGATGAAGTTGATGCCGTATCTGCACCTGCCGTTCCAGGCCGGCTCCGATCGTATTCTTGCCGCGATGAACCGCAAACACACAGCCGATGATTATCGCCGCGTCATAGAACGGCTGCGCTCGGCTCGGCCTGACATCGCACTGTCGACCGACGTCATTGTGGGATTCCCAGGCGAGACAGATGATGAATTCGAAGCAACGTTAGAAATGACGCGTGAGATGAAATTCGCGCAGGCGTTTTCGTTCAAGTACAGCCCGCGGCCGGGAACGCCGGCGGCAAAGATGGACGATCAGGTCAGCGAAGAGGTGAAATCCGAACGCCTGCAGCGTCTCCAATCCCTGCTGGCCCAATTTCAAACGTCGTTTAATACAAACTGTGTCGGCCGCAAAATGCTGGTGCTGTTTGATCGCCAGGGCAAGGCGCCCGGCGCCCTTGTAGGCCGCTCGCCGTATCTACAGCCGGTCCATGTGGAAGGCGATTTGTCGTTACTTGGCAGTATTAAATCGGTGGAAATCTCGTCTGCTAGCACCAACGTTCTTCACGGCGTCATAAGTCTGTAGTTCATAGATGGGTGACCACTTATTCGGGGCGATGCGAACTCTTCGTGTCAGATTATGGCGTGTGTCCCGCCAGACAGGTCTCGCGCAGGTTGTGTTTTGGGCTGTCAAAAGATCGCCAAATCCATTGCACCCGAAGGTGGCTGGCGTATGCTAGCATTTCGTGGGTGCGTCGGTTGCGCCCTAAAGGAAAGACGGAGACACCACATTTGACAGGCTCTCGCAGCCAGACAGTTACTAGTCAGAACGAGGCATCGCAGAGCGCGGGCCAGACTGCGCGGCTTGTTGTTCCCTTCGACGACAATACGTTTTTGCCACATCTTCTTGGCGAATATGACAGTCACCTTTCATTGCTGGAAGATCGTCTTGGCATCGGCGCGCACGCCCATGGCAACGTCATCGTGCTAACCGGATCGGAGACGTCGTGTAAAATCGCGCGCGAAGTTCTCGAAGAACTCTATGCGCGCGTTACCAAGGGTGTTTCCATTGGCCCCGGCGACTTCGATGGACTGCTGCGTCACAATAAAGACGGCGAGAAAAAAAGTAAGTCTACCGGTCAGGGCGAAATCGCAACACGGCGCAAGATCATCAAGGCGCGCACGCTCCAGCAGACAGCTTATATCAACGCATTGCACAAAGAAGACCTGGTGTTTGGCATCGGGCCTGCAGGTACTGGCAAAACCTACCTCGCTGTAACTTTTGCCGCGCATTGTCTCGAGAAGGGACTTGTCGAGCGCATCATTCTGTCTCGGCCGGCCGTGGAAGCAGGCGAACGGTTGGGCTTTTTGCCAGGCGATATGCGTGAGAAGGTCGACCCATATTTGAGACCGCTTTACGATGCGCTCTATGATGTGTTGCCGCCGGAGAAGGTCGAGAAAGATCTCGAAAGTGGTGTAATTGAAATTGCGCCGCTGGCTTTCATGCGCGGGCGCACCTTGGCGAACGCCTTTGTCATTCTCGACGAGGCGCAGAACACGACGAGCATGCAGATGAAAATGTTCCTCACTCGTCTGGGCGAGGGATCGAAAATGGCGGTCACGGGCGACCCTAGTCAGATCGACCTACCAAGCGGAATGACATCGGGCCTGATGGAGGCGGTCAATATGCTGGAAAGCGTTAAGGGTATTGAGGCGACGAAATTTACGGCCGCCGACGTTGTGCGTCGTGATCTGGTCGCGCGAATTGTTGAAGCTTACGAGCGTTCATCGTAGAATTGCCCCACAAAATGCCAAAGCACATACCAGCAACTCCCACCGCACCGAATTCTCAAATGGATTCGGCCGACGCCGTATCTGCCGCGGAGCCCGAGCCTCGATTGCAGGTTGAGGTCATGATTGCGGCTGGAGACTGGAGCGCTGCCGAACCGGTTGACGACGCGATCGGTGAGATTGTGCGGGTCGTCTCGAATTGGCCGGGGCTTTTGGACTGTGCCTCAGAAGCGACGGTGTGCCTGTCCGACGACGCCGAAGTCTCCCAGCTCAATGCTCAATTCCGTGGCAAGCCGCAGCCAACAAATGTTCTTTCGTTTCCGGCTGATGTCGTGTTTGGCCAGACGCCAGCCGAGGGCGACGCAAGTTTGCCGCCGCAACAACTTGGCGATGTTATTCTTGCTGCTGAAACGGTTGCCACAGAAGCCAGTGACTCCAACATCGAGATGCGTCACCATTTGCAACACCTTGTGGCGCATGGCCTGTTGCACCTGCTGGGTTACGATCATCAAACCAATGGCGAAGCCAAAGATATGGAATCGCTTGAAACGGCAATTCTGCAATCACTCGGCATTGCAGATCCCTATGCCGATGCCGTAACCACCGAATTCTCCCCCATTGAGTCCGACAGTCCAGCGAGATCATCATGACGTCTGAAGTCGAAACATTACAGCCCGATCCAGAAGACCCCGACAGTACGTCTTCAGCGAAATCTTCTGGCAGCTGGTTTGCGCAACTGAAAGCGAAATTCGGTCTTGCTGCACCAAGTGTGCGCGAGACGATGGAATTTGCATTGAAGGAAAACGCGGTCGGCGACGAATCCATCAATGACGAAGAGCGCGCAATGATGCTGCGCATGCTCCACTTTGGTTCAAGCCGAGTCGAAGATGTGATGGTGCCTCGCGCTGACATTATCGCCTGCGACGAAGAAGATACGATTTTTGAGCTTCTCAAAACATTCCAGGAAGCAGGCGTTTCACGCATCCCGGTGTTCCATGACACGCTCGATGACCCGCGCGGCATGGTTCACATTAAGGATTTGTTCCATTGGCTTTTGTCGGACGACCAAAAGTACGGCAATGGCGCTGGACCGAGTGGTGGTACTAAGGCCAAGAAGAACGGGAAATCGTCAGACTCCAAGAAATCTGGAAGCAGCAATGGATCTCACAGTGACGACGCGGCAACGGAAAAGGCGAACAAGCTGGCGTCGATGGCGGATCTAATTGTGCAGAACCAGACGGATCTGGCGAAATCAATTTCCCTCGCCAAGCTTCGCCGCGAAATTCTTTATGTTCCGCCCTCAATGCCTGCGATGAATCTTCTGATCCGGATGCAATCAACGCGTATCCATATGGCTTTGGTTGTTGATGAATACGGTGGCACCGACGGTCTGGTGACGATTGAAGATCTTGTCGAGCAGATTGTTGGCGAGATCGAAGATGAGCACGACGAGGACGAAGCTGTGCACATTGTTAAAGATCCAAAACTTGGGCTGGTTGCAGCGGCACGCACACCCATTGAGGATCTGGAAAAGCACCTTGGTCTAAAGCTTCTGACAGCTGAAGAGGAAGAGGATATCGACACGCTTGGAGGTCTGGTATTCACCACGGTTGGTCGCGTTCCGGCGCGCGGCGAACTTGTGCGTCATTCGTCGGGCTTTGAATTTGAAGTGCTCGACGCCGATCCGAGACGTGTCAAGACGTTGAAGATCCACCCTCCACGCAAGGCTACAAAGAAGCCTGCAGCGCTTCAGACACCTGCCGTTTCTGCCACCGGCAACAAACAAAAGGCTTAGCGCTTACTGTGGAGACCAAACACGACCTTGTGGCGGCGCGAATCTGGGTCATGCGCCAAAACGGATGGCGCCGTGTCGGTGTCGCGGCCCTAGCTGGCAGTCTTTCGGTCTTGGCTATGGCGCCGTTTTTCTTCTGGCCTATTCTGTTTGTGACGTTGCCGACGCTTGTGTGGCTTCTGGATCGCGAGGACCGTTCACTTCTGGGTGCGGCGCGTGATGGCTGGTGGTTTGGCTTCGGTTATATGTTTCTTGGCTTGTTTTGGATCGGCGAGGCGTTTCTTGTCGAGGCGGAAGTATTTGCCTGGCTGCTGCCGATCGCCATTACCATACTGCCCGGCGGACTTGCATTGTTCTTTGCCGGCGCGGCGGCTATGGCGAGGTGGTTTTGGCGCCCCGGACTATCACGCATTTTGATACTTGCTGTGTCGTTGACCGCCTTTGAATGGTTACGCGGTCATGTTCTGACGGGCCTGCCGTGGAATACGCTGGGCTACGCACTTACTCAACCAATCGCTTTGATGCAGTGGGTGTCGGTATTCGGGATATTCGGTCTGACGTTGTTGACGGTTGTCGTTTGCACGAGCCCGCTCGTTTTGGCGACTGATGCCATGCGAGCCGGCAAGTCGGGCGTAGCGCTTTGGCTTGGCGTTGCAATTGCCGGCGTGCCACTTGTCTGTGGCTATGCGTTTGGGGTGATGCAATTGCAGATGGCGACTTCTGCGATGCAGGAAAACGTACGCTTGCGTCTCGTCCAACCGGCCATTGCGCAGAAAGAAAAATGGCGACCCGAAAAACGCGAAGAGATTTTCGAAACACTGCTCACTCTATCGAAGACACATCCTGACGGTAAGGTCGACAATCTCGCTGGTATCACGCATGTCATTTGGCCGGAAGCGGCGATACCCTTTCTGGTCTTGCGTACGCCACACGCGCTCCGCCTCATTGGTGAGATGCTGCCGGACGGTGCAACGCTGTTGACCGGGGCGTTGCGGTTTTCAGATGCGCCAGCTCTAGCCAACGAAGTTACGACACCTGCACAACGTGAGGCTTTCAACAGCTTGATGGTCTTCAACAGCGAAGGTCTGCTTGTTGGCCTCGCCGACAAAACCCATCTCGTCCCGTTTGGCGAATTTTTACCGATGAAGCCAGTCCTGCAAGCGATTGGGCTGCGCAACCTCACAAAGCAACGCGGAGGTTTTGCATCGGGCAAGCTACCGCGACCGCTTGTTGGCGTTGCCGGGCTTGGGCTGGTCGCGCCATTGATCTGCTATGAGGCCATTTTCCCGTCGGAGGTCGTGCAAGTCGCAGAGCGCCCAACGGTGTTGGTGAACGTCACAAATGACGGATGGTTTGGCGATACGACGGGCCCGCGTCAGCATTTTCATCAAAGTCGATTACGCGCGATAGAGCAGGGGGTTCCGCTTATTCGTGTCGCCAACGGAGGAATTTCGGCTGTTGTTGATCCCTTTGGTCGTATTCAAGCCGAGCTCCGCCTCAACAAGCGCGGAACAATCGATAGCACCTTGCCTGTTGCTCGTGCCGTGACGATTTACGCGCGATTTGGTGATTCATTGGCTGCGATCGCAGCTTTGCTCATGCTGGGACTGAGCGTAATTTTGGGCCGAATGAAACCATAAATAGCATTAAAAATAAAAATGCACGCACAAATAGATATGATGGATTTTGCATAAAATATTGTTTGAGAAAATCTCCAAAGAGCATTCAACTGGGAATAAGCAGCTTACGTCTAAATCTACAGACCGGTGCCACAGCGGGCTGCAAACGCTTGGCTGTGACCGTTTTCAGGGTCCAAGAGTGTGAACACCACAGATTGACGTATCGGGCGCTTGCACCTAGGACTTGTGGCTCGGTGGCGGTTTAAGGGTGAGACTTTTTATATGAGCAAGCAAGATCTAGCTGCAACCGAAGATGGCAAGAAAGAACGGGGTTCACGGCGGGCAAACCCAGTCGATGTCCACGTCGGTAGTCGCGTTAGGTTGCGGCGCATGCTGCTTGGAATGAGCCAGGAAAAACTTGGTGACCAGCTCGGCCTGACGTTCCAGCAGGTGCAGAAATACGAAAAGGGTGTCAACCGAATTGGTGCTAGCCGCTTGTTTGATTTGGCTCAGGTGCTCGGTGTGCCGATCCAATTTTTCTACGACGAGGCACCAGCTGGTTCGGGCGTCCAGTCGCCTGCCGCTCCTGGTTTTGGTGAGTCCAAGGAAGAAACGTATGTGGTAGACTTTCTTTCAAGCCGGGATGGTCTGGAACTCAACAAGGCATTTGTGCGGATCACCAATCCGCGTGTGCGCCGGTCCATCGTTGACCTAGTCCGCTCTCTGGCCCAAGACGACGAACCTAAATCCTCTCTTTAAGTTTCATCTGATCTTGGCACGGTAACTCGGAAATTTGATACGTCCCGCCACCGGTCGCATCGAGATTAACGTTTGTATATCCCCCTACTTTGTGGGGAGGATTGCCGTTGTACCACGCGTTGGGCGTTGCAAGGCTTGACCGTGCCTAGAAACCTTGCAACAAACCGGCAAATTTCATCGGGCCTGAATGGCTCGACAACCGGGAACGTGGGGCAATCGTGGCCAGAACTTCTTACCTTTTTACAAGCGAATCTGTATCCGAAGGACACCCTGATAAGGTGAGCGATCGCATTTCTGACGAGATCGTCGATCTGTTCTATCGGGAAGGCGCTGCAGCCGGCGACGATCCCTGGCAGATCCGTGCTGCGTGTGAAACGCTGACGACAACCAACCGCGTTGTCATCGCTGGCGAGACGCGCGGTCCGGAATCGGTGACTAAAGATGTGATCATCGATAAGACCCGTGAAGCCATCAAAGACATTGGCTACGAGCAGGATGGTTTCCACTGGAACACTGCTGAAATCGAAGTTTTGCTACACCCGCAGTCTGTCGATATTGCCCAGGGTGTTGACGCTGGCGATGATAAAGACGAGGGCGCCGGTGACCAGGGTATTATGTTTGGTTATGCCTGCCGTGACACCGATGCGCTGATGCCAGCGCCAATCTTTTACAGCCATAAGATTCTCGAAGTTCTTGCGAAAGCACGCAAGGGAAAAGACGGCGATGCCGGCAAACTTGGTCCTGACTCTAAAAGCCAGGTCACGGTGCAATATGAAAACGGCAAGCCGGTTGCTGTCACACAGATCGTTTTGTCGACACAGCATATTGACGCCAGCCTCAACTCCGATGACGTGCGCCAGATCGTTGAGCCTTATATTCGCGGTGTGTTGCCAGCGGAATGGGTGAGTAACGACACAGCTTGGCACGTCAACCCAACGGGCAAGTTTGTGATCGGCGGTCCGGACGGCGACTGTGGTCTGACAGGCCGCAAGATCATTGTTGATACGTACGGCGGTGCCGCGCCACATGGTGGTGGTGCATTCTCGGGTAAAGACACGACCAAGGTTGATCGCTCGGCTGCATACGTGTCGCGCTATTTGGCCAAAAACGTAGTTGCAGCCGGTCTTGCTGATCGTTGCACCATTCAGTTGGCCTATGCCATCGGTGTTGCCGAACCGCTGTCGATTTACGTCGACACGCATGAAACCGGCAGGGTCGATGAAGTCAAGCTTGAGAAGGTGCTGGGTGAAGTCATGTCGCTGACGCCGCGTGGCATTCGCAAGCACCTCAATCTGAACAACCCAATCTACGCGCGCACCGCAGCCTACGGCCACTTTGGTCGCGAAGTCGACAGCACGGGTGGTTTCACCTGGGAAGGTCTCGGCCTTGTCAACGCGCTTAAGTCGGCGTTCTAGACTGCGCTACTTCGGAACCGACCCAAACACAATCGGGTGGTGAAGACACAAGGCGGCTGCGGAACAACCGCGGCCGCTTTTTCTATTCGGTTTTGTTACAACAAATGTAAGGTTGTCGGGTGTGACATGAGCAAAGACCCATCTCAGCACCGGACCGACGAACTGCGCAGTTTCGGGCGTCGGCGAGGGCGCAAGTTAAGCCCGCTGCAAAGCGACCTCATGGCTGCGGTGTTGCCGCGCGTGTGCCTTGATCTCAAACAACCACCGCCGGCATCGCTGCGGACATTGTTTGACCCAACCGTTACGGATGTCTGGTTGGAGATCGGCTTTGGTGGTGGAGAACATTTGCTTTGGCAGGCAGAGCACAATCGCAACGTTGGATTGATCGGCTGTGAACCATTTGAAGACGGCGTTGTTAAAGTCCTGCGCGGCATTGAGCAAAACGCGCTATCTAACATTCGCGTGCATGATGACGATGCGCGCGATGTTTTGCGCTGGTTGCCTAAGCATAGGGTGAGCCGCGCCTTTGTTTTGTTTCCTGATCCATGGCCGAAAGTGCGCCACCGCAAGCGCCGGCTAGTAAACGCTCAGTTGATCCAAGCTTTGGCGCGGGTGGTACGGCCAGGCGGTGAGCTACGGCTTGGCACCGACATCGGCGACTACGCGCGAACAATGTTAATAGCCCTGCAATCATCCGATCACTTTCAATGGACCGCGACAAAAGCTGCTGACTGGCGGCTGCGCCCTGACGACTGGCCGGAAACACGGTACGAGCAGAAGGCCCGACGGGAAGGCCGTGTTTGTTATTTCTTATCGCTACGCAAATCGTGAAAGCGTTTGAAATATCGCTTCAAAATATTGAATGCGGAAAAGTGCAAATAGCACTTGCAACCGCCTGCGGCATAACGTAACTTGACGTTGCTCATGATCATCTCAACTTTGAGAGTGGATCCTCCGGATCCGCTCTTTTTTCTTTGGGAAATTCGATTGGG
>JAJFHI010000241.1 GCA_021775715.1 Hyphomicrobiaceae bacterium
TGCTGGTTCGGACGTCGTTTCAATGCGATTGAAGGCGGAAAAACGAAACGATCACTTCCTGCTCAATGGCACCAAAATGTGGATCACCAACGGGCCCGACGCATCGACGCTCGTTGTCTATGCCAAGACCGATCCTGACGCTGGCCCGCGCGGCATTACCGCCTTCATAATCGAAAAAGAAATGACGGGCTTTTCAACGGCGCAAAAACTCGACAAGCTTGGCATGCGTGGCTCGAACACGTGCGAGCTTGTGTTCGAAGACTGCGAAGTCCCGTATGAAAATGTGCTCGGTGAAGAGGGCAAGGGCGTCAACGTTCTGATGTCAGGCCTTGACTATGAACGCGTCGTGTTGTCAGCAGGTCCGCTCGGCATTATGGCGGCGGCGATGGATGTCGTCGTTCCTTATGTCCACGAGCGCGAGCAGTTCGGCAAACCCATTGGCACGTTCCAGCTGATGCAAGGCAAACTCGCTGACATGTACACAACCATGAACGCTTGCCGGGCCTACGTTTATGCCGTCGCCGCTGCCTGCGATGCCGGACAGACATCGCGCAAGGACGCGGCAGGCTGCATTCTCTACGCCGCAGAAAAGGCCACCCAGATCGCACTCGACTCCATCCAGTGTCTCGGCGGCAATGGCTACATCAATGAATACCCGACCGGTCGCCTCCTGCGCGATGCCAAACTCTATGAGATTGGCGCGGGAACTTCTGAAATCCGCCGCATGTTAATAGGGCGCGAGTTGTTCGAGGAGACAGTCTAATGACCGTACTTCAGTCATCAATCTCAACATCCTCAGTGGACTTCAAGACTAACAAGGCGGCGATGGACGAACAGCTGCAATCTGTCAGCGATGAAGCCTCCCGCATTATGGTGGGCGGTTCGGCTATTGCCCGAGAACGCCACGTCAAGCGCGGGAAATTGCTGCCGCGTGACCGCGTGCAAGGTTTGCTCGATCCCGGTTCGCCGTTTCTCGAGGTTGGACTGTTTGCTGCCAAAGATATCTATCCAGACGACATTCCAGCAGCCGGATCAATCGCAGGCGTCGGCAAAGTATCTGGCCGCCACTGCATGATCGTGTGCAACGACGCGACCGTCAAAGGCGGCACCTACTTCCCATTGTCGGTGAAAAAGCATTTGCGTGCACAGGAAATTGCCGAACAGAACCGACTGCCGTGTATTTACCTCGTCGATTCAGGTGGTGCCAACCTGCCAAACCAAGACGAGGTTTTTCCTGACCGAGACCACTTCGGACGCATCTTCTTTAACCAGGCCAACATGAGTGCCAAGGGCATCGCTCAGATCGCCGTTGTCATGGGGTCTTGCACAGCAGGCGGCGCTTATGTTCCTGCGATGTGCGACCAGACAATAATCGTCAAAGATCAAGGCACGATCTTTCTCGCCGGCCCCCCGCTTGTAAAAGAGGCAACCGGCGAAATTGTCGACGCTGAAACACTCGGTGGTGCCGACACACATACACGATTGTCCGGCGTTGCCGACCACATGGCTGAGGACGACCAACACGCACTCGCCCTCGCCCGCCAGATCATCGGCAACCTTGGGGCAATGCCCAATCCAAACATCGACGTCCGCCAACCCCGCGCTCCACGCTATAGCGCAGAAGAAATCATGGGGCTTGTCCCGGCAGATCCAAAGACACCCTATGACGTGCGCGAGTTGATCGCCCGTCTTGTAGATGGCTCTAAGTTTGATGAGTTCAAAGCACGCTATGGCACGACGCTCGTTTGCGGATTTGCGCGCATCCACGGGCTGCCCGTGGGCATTCTCGCTAACAACGGCGTCATCTTTTCCGAAAGTTCATTGAAGGGCGCGCACTTCATCGAGCTCTGCTGCCAACAGAAAATTCCATTGCTGTTCTTGCAAAACATCACTGGCTTCATGGTCGGGCAAAAATACGAAGCCGGCGGTATCGCCAAGGACGGCGCTAAACTCGTCACCGCCGTGTCTACAGCCGCCGTGCCAAAAATCACAGTCATCGTCGGGGGCTCATTTGGGGCCGGAAATTACGGCATGTGCGGCCGTGCATACAGCCCGCGCTTTTTATGGATGTGGCCCAACGCGCGCATATCCGTCATGGGTGGTGCACAGGCCGCTGGAGTCCTGGCTTCGGTCAAGCGCGCCGGTATTGAGCGCAACGGAGATACTTGGACTGACAGCCAAGAAGCAGCCTTCAAGCAACCCATGCTCGATCAATTCGAAAAGCAAAGTCATCCGTTCTACGCCTCCGCGCGGCTGTGGGACGATGGCATCATCGACCCGCGCAAAACCCGCGATGTTGTAGCCCTTTCACTTGGTGCCTGCCTCAATGCCCCGATTGAATCCACTCGCTTTGGCATGTTCCGGATGTGAATGCACATATGTTTAAAAAAATTCTCATTGCCAACCGTGGTGAAATTGCTTGTCGTATCATGTCCACAGCGCACCGCCTAGGCATCAAGACGGTTGCCGTTTATTCGGACGCTGACGCTGGCGCGTTGCATGTCGCAATGGCTGACGAGGCCGTTAATATCGGTCCCGCCGCCGTTGGTGAAAGTTACCTCAAAGGTGATCGCGTCATCAAAGCGGCGAATGCAACCAGCGCCGATGCTATTCACCCCGGCTACGGCTTCCTGTCTGAAAACCCGGATTTTGTTGACTCTGTCGAAGCCGCTGGCCTCACATTCGTCGGACCTTCTGCCGATGCCATCCGCAAGATGGGGCTGAAGGACGCCGCCAAAACGCTTATGGAAAAGGCCAACGTTCCTGTTGTGCCGGGCTACCACGGCAACAATCAAGATCCGAAATTTCTCGCACGGGCTGCTGATAAAATCGGCTATCCCGTGCTCATCAAGGCGCGAGCCGGTGGTGGCGGCAAAGGCATGCGCATCGTCGATAGCGCCAAGGAATTCGCCGCCGCATTGGAAAGCGCGCAACGCGAAGGTCAGGCGAGTTTCGGTGATCCCATTGTCTTGATCGAAAAATACATCACCGCCCCCCGCCACATCGAAGTGCAGGTGTT
>JAJFHI010000242.1 GCA_021775715.1 Hyphomicrobiaceae bacterium
ACGCTGGAATCGCAAGGCATCATAAAGCCCGGCGAGAGCGTATTGGTTGAGCCGACATCGGGCAACACTGGCGTCGGCTTGGCATTCGTGGCCGCCGCGCGCGGTTATCGCCTTATCCTGACAATGCCGGAATCGATGTCGATAGAGCGGCGTAAGATCTTTAAACATTTGGGCGCCGAGCTCGAACTGACGCCGGCACCTGCCGGCATGGGTGGCGCCATCGCCAAAGCCAAAGAAATCGCGGAAAACATACCGAACGCTGTCATACCGGGACAATTTGAAAATCCAGCCAACCCTCTCGTGCATGAAAAAACAACGGCGATGGAATTGCTCAACGACACCGGCGGCAAGATCGACGCCCTTGTTATTGGCGTCGGCACCGGCGGTACATTGACCGGCTGCGCACGCGTCCTAAAGCCGAAAATTCCCGGCATGAAAGTCATCGCCGTTGAACCGGAAGCAAGCCCCGTGCTGTCCGGCGGCGAAAAAGGTCCGCACAAGATCCAGGGCATCGGCGCAGGCTTCGTGCCCGCCATTCTTGATCAAGACGCAATCGACGAAGTTGTCAAAGTCCCAAATGAAATGGCGTTTGAAGTCGCGAGATTGCTGGCACGTGTCGAAGGCATACCGGGTGGTATCTCAACCGGCGCCAATCTCGCGGCAGCTTTGACCGTGGCAGCACGCGATGAGATGGCGGGCAAGACAATCGTCACCTTCGCCCCATCCTCTGCAGAGCGGTATTACACCAGCGACTTGTTCGTCGACGCCTGATCAGGATAACACCCGAGTTCGCAGGCGATCACGTGAATTGATCGCGGGCGGCTTTGTCAATGTGCAAAGCGAGGCTTACTTCTGCGCCTGTTTCGCAAGCCGCTTCATATCTGCGCAACCAACCGTCGCCGACGCGCCGGTTTCGATGTAACAGACACTCAAACGGTCAGCACCAAGCACATTCCCGTGCACGTAGCCTTTGCTATCAGTCGCAACCCAGGACAGAGTCTTGTTGTCTGGATAGATGATGCCAAAGAAGTTCTTGGGCGTCTTCTCACCGTCATTCATGTAGTTGAAATAACCTTTGAATCTACGATCCTGTTGTTCGGTGATGTGGATCGTTTTCTTGACCGACGTGAAGCCTTTCTTGTTGTTCAGCTTCAGGTTTTCGCCGGACCAGGATCCTTTGATATCCGGAATAGCATCACCCGCCTGGGCAGCCGTACCACCTGCAGCAGTGCTCACGGCAATTGCCAGTGCCAGTCCGCGCAGATATGTAAGTTTCATCCTCAAACTCCCTTTTTTGGAACGTATGGCGGTCTTAAGCCAAAGGGACCTACCAGACAATAAACTCGCAGTGATGATGCGTGCCAAATGGCACGAGAACCGCTTTGCTCAGCGGTTTCATCGGCTTAAAACTCTTTTCGGGCAGCCTGAGCCGCTTTGCCCAGGTTCGCGATATCCATCAATCGAAGACCACCTTCAACATTACACTTCAGAGCAAAAAGTCCTATGTAAGTAAAAGCCCTATTGAGAGATAGGCAGCCAATCTGAACGGGACCAGTGTGATGTCATTATCTTCAGAAGAAATCCAGCGCTACAAACGCCATCTTGTCTTGAAGGAAGTTGGTGGCGCCGGCCAACAAAAACTCAAAGCCGCGCGTGTGCTGCTTGTTGGCGCCGGGGGGCTCGGGTCACCGATGGCGATGTATCTGGCTGCAGCCGGCGTCGGCACGATCGGTCTGATTGACGACGATGTCGTATCGCTCTCAAACCTGCAACGCCAGATCTTACACGACACAACACAGGTCGGAGTTGCCAAAGTCGACAGCGCCAAGGAGATGATTGCGCGGTTAAATCCGCACGTCGAGGTCGAGACGTTCAATACACGCATTGATGCCAGCAACGCGATTGATATCATCTCCAAATTCGACATCGTCGCCGATGGGTCTGACAACTTCGACACCCGCTATCTCGTGTCCGATGCCTGCTATCTTGCGAAGAAGACACTTGCGTTTGCCGCCGTCGGTCCCTTCGACGGCTACGTCACAACGTTCAAACCACACGAGAAAAATGCCGACGGCCAACCTGACCCGACCTATCGCTGCATTTTCCCCGAAGCCCCACCGCCTGGCACGGTTGCCAACTGCGAGGAGGTTGGTGTGTTAGGCGCCATTGTTGGTGTTGTCGGTACGTTGCAGGCGACAGAAGTTCTGAAGGAAATTACCGGCGCGGGCGATAGTCTAGCCGGGAGGCTGCTGATCTACGATGCCAAAGGCGGCCGCTTCGAAAGCGTTAACATCGCCTGGGACCCCAACAACGCGCTGTCGGGCAACCAACCGACCATCACCGACCTCTCAATCCACGCCAAGGCGAGCGATGTTGCTGCGTGCCCTGGATAAGCAGGGCTTTGGAGTTGGCGCTGCAGTACTAATACGACAATAGCCCGTAAACAAAGTGCTGCTACACTCGCGCCCTAGCCCCAACTGCGAGGTCTGAGATTGTCGACGTTACACCTATATTTTTCCGCAATTTTACAGACCTTTATTGCGCCATTCGAGTTCCTGCTTGGGCGCCGGAGCAAAAGCTATTTGATTGATTTTAAGGTCAATGCGTCGGTCGAAGACGTTTGGGCCACGCTCAACACTGACGACATCACGTACTCTGGCCTGATGCCAGTCCGGTGCCAGAAGGAACGACATCAAAATGATCCCAACCGGTTTCGCTACATCCTGACAATTGGTGAGCAAAAATTCGCAATCGAAGCGCGATTAATCGATGAAAAACCACCTGAGCATCTTACCTTCGAAATTCTCAAGGACGGCACTGACAAGGAATTTGCCATCGGTGAAAACTATCTGATTTCAACGACGCTTGCCCCTGAAGGCCGGTCCACCCGTGTCCTGCTGTTACATCAACTAGATCTCAACAGCTTCTGGACCCAACTGTTGATGCCGTTCAGCGTCCTTGGCTCAGCTAAACGCTTGCGCAAGGCATCCGAGGAACACGCCGGACGACGTACCGAGCCGTTGACCGGGCAGCTAAAAAACAGCGGCTCCCCCATACGCAACGCCATCATCACTGGCGCATTGACGTTTGCAAGCTTCTTGTTCTTCTTCGACTGGACCAGTGCGGCGATACTTATCGCCTTGATCCTGGTGCACGAAATTGGGCACGTTATCGCCATGCGCTGGACCGGAATGCCCGTCCAAGGCATTTACTTCGTGCCGTTCATGGGGGGACTTGCCGTCAGCAAGGAAGCCTATGGCAACGAAGGCCAGCGCGGATTTGTTGCTTTGATGGGACCGGGTTTCAGCATCCTGACGACAGCGCTGTTGGTTTATTTCGCACACGTTCATCCGGACATCCAAATGTTCGCCCATGCGGCCTACATCAGCGCGTTCATCAACGGGCTTAACCTGCTCCCAATCCTGCCCCTGGATGGCGGCCAAGTCTTCGGCGCGTTGCTTTCACGCTCCAACCCCAGCATTGCGCGCAGCACGCAGCAGGCAATCCTTGTCGCCGCAATCGCTGCATGCGCCTTGTCGCAAATGTGGGTACTGGCCACATTCGGAGCGATGGTCTTATTTTCGCTCAGCGGGAACGATGTGCCGGACGACAACACGCGGCTCATGCCAATAACAAAGCCCCAGCGCCGCTGGCTGACAATCGCCTACATTGCAACGCTGGCGTTTTATTTGGCTGTTGGATTATCGGCTCTGGAGCTTTTCCCACCAAGGATGTGAACGCATCACGAGAGGAGTTTCGCTCGCATCATCGCAATAGTTGTTATGTGCTTACGCTGTTCCTCGCGTTTTTTGCGCTGCCGATTCACGCCCCGCGCGGAAGGGCTTGGGACGATCGGAGCTGTGGCTCAGACTCCGCACGGCGCCAGGAACGATTCAGATACTCGCTCGTCGCTCGCATCATCGCACCCGGGTGCCACGCGCTGAATTCCAGCAAGGGGAAACAGCGGTCGTGCCATACGGCAATATCTAGCGGTATCGAGTCGGTAGGTTGCTGACATCCACGCCCGTATGTTCCGGACAAACCGAGCAAGGAAAACGTTTATGCTAGAGGCCGGGAAGCACAGCGACCCGCCGCATTGCGGCGCGCCCTCGCAGGGGCAGGTCGCGTAGCGACCGGTGCGCCCCGTGAGAGACAACCAACTCCGCCAAACACACCTTGCACCACCTCAAGAAACCACCACCCACCGATTGATTAAAGCTCACTTGCCCCATGGGCTCACAACACAAGTTCAACGCCTTATCGTGGATGAGGCAGATTTTGGTGTTCACCCTCAGTCAAACAACCCGCTTTAAAACATCGCCGCGTGAACACGGTCCGGCGGGTTGTGACCATCAAGAAACGTCTTGATGTTGATGATGACTTTCTCACCCATATCAATCCGTCCTTCGAGCGTCGCAGATCCCATGTGCGGCAGTGCCACAACGCGGTCGGAGTTCAGCAGCTTCGGATTAATCGCTGGCTCATGTTCAAACACGTCAAGACCAGCGCCGGCGATCGCATCGGCCTCAACCAAACGTGCGAGTTCGTTTTCGTCGATCACTTCACCACGTGCCGTGTTGACGACAAACGCGGTGGGCTTCAACAGCTTCAAGCGGCGCGCTGACAACAAGTGGTAGGTGGCCGGCGTGTGCGGGCAGTTGACCGAAACGATATCCATCCGC
>JAJFHI010000243.1 GCA_021775715.1 Hyphomicrobiaceae bacterium
GCTTTGGAAGAGATGTCAAAAGCCGCCGACGCCGACACGACCGGCTTCGACGTGCTTGAGATTGAAGGCGTGCGGACAAGTGCGCGTTCTGAGAGCGATAAAGTCAACTAAACCGCAAGCACCCAACTGGCGCGCGCATTCGCAAACTTCGATGATCACGGACTGAAACGATGAACAAGATAACGGGCTTCCTGGAAATCGAACGTAAAGACCGGACCTACAAACCGGTCGACGAGCGCCTGCTCCACTTCAAGGAATTCGTCATTCCGCTCGACGAAGCCGCCGTCAAGTCACAAGCGACCCGGTGCATGGATTGCGGCATCCCGTTCTGTCACACCGGCTGCCCGGTCAACAACCAGATCCCTGACTGGAACAATCTGGTGCATGACGGCGACTGGAAGGACGCATGCGAAAATCTGCACTCGACCAACAACTTCCCGGAAATGACCGGTCGCGTTTGCCCGGCGCCATGTGAAGCTGCCTGCACGCTCAACATCGACGACGATCCCGTCACCATCAAATCTATCGAATGTGCGATCGCAGACCGTGGTTTCAAGGAAGGCTGGATCAAGTCTGAGAAACCGGAGCACAAGACCGGCAAGTCGATTGCGATTGTTGGCGCTGGTCCTGCCGGAATGGCAGCGGCACAGCAATTAGGTCGCGCTGGCCACGATGTGCATGTTTATGACAAACACAAAGAGCCCGGCGGCCTGCTGCGCTATGGCATTCCTGACTTTAAGATGGAAAAAACGATTGTTGCGCGACGGGTTCGTCAGATGGAAGGCGAAGGCGTAAAATTCCATTGCAATACGACTGTTGGCAAGGACATCAGTGGAACTGAACTTGAAGCCAGGCACGATGCCGTGTTGCTGACCATCGGTTCTGAAACACCGTTCGACTTTTTCGCAGACGCACCTGGCCGTGACCTTAATGGAATTCACTACGCCATGAACTTCCTGCCACAGCAAAACCGCCGCGTGTCACATGAACGGCTCGGCGACGTCGCCGAAATTTCCGCGAAAGACAAGCATGTCATCGTCATCGGCGGCGGCGAAACTGGCTCTGACTGCATCGGCACATCTTTCCGTCAGGGCGCCAAGTCTGTGACGCAGCTCGAGATCATGCCTCGTCCGCCTGAAAAAGAGAACAAGGCGATGAGCTGGCCGAACTGGCCGATGAAGTTGCGCGTCTCGACCAGCCAGGCGGAAGGCGCCAATGTCGAATACTCGATCTCGACGACGGGCTTCTCCGGCAATAACGGTAAAATCGAAAAGCTGAACTACGCCCGTGTTGATGAGAAGCTGCAGCCAGTGCCTGGGTCCGAAGGATCTTTCGATGCCGATCTTGTGTTGCTCGCCATGGGATTTTCCGGCCCCGCATCAGCAGAACTGCTGCTGCAGCTCAAACTCGACATCGTGCCACGTGGCCGTTTCAAGGGGGTTGATGCCAACGAAGCTGACTACAAGCTCCCGGGTTCTGATAAGGTCTATGCCGCAGGCGATGTACGCCGTGGTCAGTCACTTGTTGTGTGGGCGATCCGCGAAGGCCGCCAAGCCGCACATTCCATCGACAAGATGCTCATGGGCGCAACAACACTGCCTCGATGAATCAGGATCACCGTCGGCTCTTGATATCAGTCAGCAGAAGTGCGTCGTGGTCGATGCTGTTTCGAGTCTGTCAGACTGAGTTCGAAGCGGAATTATGATGCGCGACCACTGCGCTACCCGAGCGGAAACGCTTACACCTAAAGTTGATATGCAGACACGAAAAAAGCTAGAGCGCGGACACTATCTTGTGGCGATTTCACCTAAGTACGAAACGCTCTAACGTATAGCTCGTTCAGGCAGCCCACGCGCGTCGGCTGCTGGTCCAACTGCGTTCGGGTCGCGCGGCCAGGACAGATCATCAGCACGCCCAGGCTTTGGCGCAACCCGCTCACCCCGGACCAGCACGCGAAAGAATGGTGTTTGCGCCGGCGACAGCTTGCGCTTCTGTTCGGCGCCACCACCAGCATTGGACGGACTGACGGTGGATATCACATTCAATCCGCCAACCAGTTGTCCGATCAGCTTCTCCCCCAACTGCGCGGCGCGATTGCGGCTTTGTTTGCGTGTGACGAGCGCCACCACCGACGAGGGGATCGCCGGACGCAAAATCTCAAACTTCAAGTTCTTCAGTTGGCCGTTGGCATCGCGTGTTTTAACTTCGACCTTGCTGTGATCAGCTTTCTGTTCACCACCATTGCCGCCGAAATATCCGCCCTGAGGTTTGGATTGCACCCCATTACCGGCAGCATTCTGTCTATCGTCACTGTTGACCTGCGTGCTCCAAGTCGGATCAGCCGCCGCTGAACGGGCGGCACTTTTTGAAATTGCCTGTCGAATACGCTCCTGCTCACGCGGACCACCGGCCAGTGGAACAGCGCGCTCTTCCCGCGCGAGTTTCACATCGCGCTTCAAGTCACGTTCAATGAAGTGTGCAAGCTTCTGGCTACCGGCGGACGTTAAGTGCACGCCGTCGCGCTCGCGAAGAAGGCGGATCTTACCGGTGAGATCGGGACCGTACGAGTTGTAACGCCCCTCGGCATCGAGGAAGCGCGTGTAGGATTCAATGTATTTCAGGCCATTGATGTAAGCGCGCTCACGAATAACCTCGTTCATCAGCTGCGCATCTGTGTTTGCGCCAGATTTGCGAAGCACGGGAATACCGATCCAATAAACCGCGATTTTCTTCCGTTTGAGCGCTTTCATCACGAGATCAATGCGCCGACTGTATTCCCGTCGCCAGACGTCATCGCCTGGCCAATGCTTACGTCCCTTGACGCGCACAGACCGCCTGTCTCCCGGCCCCATCATGATGACGGCGATATCCGTGTTCTCCGCGGCTAGCGTCTGCTCAAGTTCAGCAAGCTTTTGCGGGAATGTTGTGCGGATGACGCGATCAAACCAATAGGCCTTTTGATTGATTACTAAGCGGCGGTCCCGCCCGATTTGCCCGGCCAATGCAGGCAAAAGGTTTTTCGCGAGATAGTCACCGACAATGCGCACGCGATAGACATCCCCTTGGGGAAACGGCGTGATGTAACTGCCAGCGAACTGCCCTTCCTGAGCCTTGGCGGATAACGGACCAACGACAATCGCCGCGGCGATAACAGTGCAGCAAAAGAGCCCGGAAAAAACGGTTCTGGTGGCAGTCAGATATCGCATAATGTCTCGATGATCCTGGCGTACAAAACGTCAAGCGTGGCGCGCCTAATAATAGGAACCGGCGCGTCTCTAAAGCTCTCAAACCCTGGCTGATATTAGCGCCTGACGCAAGTGGCAGCCGTACCGCATAATAAGCCAAAGACCCTAAAAGAACGGCGTAAAGCGATCTAATTGTTGCTTGCCGTTCTCAGTCGGCTGAGGAGCTGCTGTGAGGGATGGCCGTCGGCAGGAAGGCCGGACACTTTTTGGAAGGCGCGAATCGCCTCCCTGGTGGTGGCCCCGATAATGCCGTCGACAGGACCAATGTTATGGCCCTTGGCACTGAGCAGTCTCTGCAGTTCTTTACGCTCACCACGCCGCAATGCGTTCTTGGCACTGGGCCACGCCTGCGCAAAGTCCGGCGCGCCGGCAATCCGGTCCGACAAATGCGCCACCGCGAGAGCATAGCGTGTTGAGGGGTTGTAGCGCATCAGCACAGAGAAATTTTGCGTCACGAGAAACGCAGGCCCACTTGCACCTTCCGGCAACAACAGTCGCAACCGGCCATTGACCTCCGGCCAGCCGATACCCTTTGCCGGCACCACGGCTTTTTTCTGCCAAGTAATGAGCGGCAGTTTGACGTCGGGACCAGCGCGATCAAAATCAAAATTCTCAGGCAGCCGCACTTCAAAACCCCACGGCTCGCCAGGCACCCAGCCTTTGGCTTTCAGAAACTTCGACGCTGACGCCAAAGCATCCGCTTTCGAATCCCAAATGTCTCGGCGGCCATCACGATCGAAATCAACGGCGTGACTATGATAGGTCGTCGGCATAAATTGAATGTGCCCCATCGCACCGGCCCATGAGCCTTTGAAGTTCTCAGCCGTCACGTGGCGGCCTTCGATGATCTTCAGGGCCGCCAGAAGTTCGGCACGCCAATACTTGGCGCGGCGGCGGTGGGTTGCAGCCAACGTCGCCAACGACTGGATGATGCTGTGTTTACCCGACAAGCGACCGTAATACGTCTCAACGCCCCAGAGCGCGACGACGACCCGCGCATCAACACCAAAGGCGCTCTCAACAGAACTGAGGAGAGCCCGATGCCCCTCAAGTTTCTCGCGGCCCAACTGAACGCGACCGTCCGAAACGAGGCTTGACACATAATCACCGCTCGTGCGCACCACTTCGGGCTGCGTCGAAACAGACTTCACGACAGACTTAGCCGGTGCTTTAACTTTAGCGAAAGCGGCGTCAAATGTCTGAGGTGAGATGCCTTTGGTCAAGGCGTCGCGGCGGAAGTCCTGCACCCAGGCTTGAAATGCAGCCGCAGTCATCTGCGTATTTGCCGAGGTGCGTCCTGCGCCGACAACGACGCCAGCAACTGCGACGAGTGCCGCCGCGCAAAAGACGCTGTGAGCCGACCGCGCGCACGCTTGCCAGGTTGGAATTTGAGATAGACGGGCCAAGTACCCTCGCGTGAACCAAATCTGGCGCACTGCTAACCTCCGCTCCCCAGCACGACCTCATAAAAGCAACGCTTGCGAGGCCGGACGGAAAGGCGTTTTCCGAAGTGTCTGGACCCACGCTAGCTGTTGCGCATGTGCTCCAATACGCCCGGTGTTGGCCAACAATCGATCGGCAATTTGTTCTTTTCTTGATATTGCCCGACCTGACGCCGCGTGCCGGAGCCGATAAAGCCGTCGACTTTACCGATTGGATAGCCTTTGTCTTTTAGGGATTGCTGGACACCGCTGATAATGTCCGTGCGCTGGCGGCCGCTGCCTTTCCATGGCGTCACAAAATTGCCACTTCCGGCGATGCGGTCGGCAAGATTTCCAACAAATGTGGCGTAAAGGTCTGAGGTGTTGTAGCGGCGAATGACCTGGAAGTTTTCAAACACCAGAAACGACGGACCATAGGCACCGGCAGGCGACATCAGATAGGCCAAGTCTGCCAACGCCTTTTGCGGAAACTTCCGGCCGGCCACGCGCTTGAATCCCAGCGCTATCCATTCACTTATCGGGCGCACACCGGGTGGGCCTTCGAGCGCGCAACTCGAGCTTTTCGGAATGACAGTTTCATAACCCCAGGTCTGGCCCGTGACCCAACCCTTGTTTTTGAGCTGGTGGGCCGCAGATGCGAGCGCATCATCAACAGAATCAAACAAGTTGGCCCGGCCACCATCGAGTGCCTGTGCATGTTTGAAGTATTCGGTTGGCAGAAACTGCGTCATGCCAATCGCGCCGGCCCATGAAGCGCGCATCTTTTTACGCGGCACGCCCTCTTCCAGCATCTTCAAAGCGTAGAGCAATTCCTTGCGAAACAGCTCGGCACGGCGACCAAGATAGGCCTGGGTCGCCAGAACGCGGATCGCATCATGCGGCAAACGATAGCGTCCGTACGACGTCTCACGGCCCCAGATGGCCAGAACCGAATAGCGATCAACGCCGATCTCGTTTTCAATCCTACCCAGAACGCGAGCGTGTTTTTTTGCCAGCTGTCGCCCTGTTACGGCAAGCTTGCCCAGCGTCTTAGCGTTCAGATAATCGCGCGGCGCGCGGACAAATTCGGCTTGGCGCACCTTGTCTGGCTTTTTCTTTTTACCAAGCACAAGGTCGGGCAACGAGCGATCCGGCTTCAGACCACGAAAGGCTGTGTCGAATGTCGTGCGCGACACGCCCAATGCCTGTGCGTCGGGCCAAAGCGTTTCCAAGAATGTTTGAAACGATGGTCGGGCCTCAACAGAGCCAACGCCGGACGCAATGACAACGAATGCCAAAAGCATCAACCCAAGATTTGCCGCCGTGCGATGATTGGCACGTCGGCCTGGATGAGCTTTGATTCCAATTTCGATCGCTGACACGCGGTTCGAACTCCCAAGGCTTCACGCCGCCGCCTGATTGTTCAGCCGACTTGAGGCAATTCCGTCTGTCCGTGTGAGCAGATTTCAGGGCAACAATAGGGCCCAGCATCCAAGTCTAGCCGTTTGGTAAGCGATTTAACCGCACTTTTTAAACTGCGCGAGGTGCTCTTCCCATGCGAAGGCCTGGGCAACGATGTTGTTGATGTCATCGTGTTTCGGCTGCCAGCCGAGGGTTTCGCGGATCTTATCTGTTGCGGCAACAATCGCTGCTGGGTCGCCGGCACGCCGTTCGCTAAGGTCGACCTTGAAGTCACGTCCCGTTGCGGTCTTGACGGCATCGATGACCTGCTGGACGGAATAGCCCCTCGAATAACCGCAGTTGAACACGTCGGATTTGTTTCCAGCGCGAAGGTATTTCAATGCCGCAAGGTGCGCGCGTGCAAGATCGCTGACGTGGATATAATCGCGCACGCACGTGCCATCGACTGTCGGGTAGTCCGTGCCAAATACCTGCATACCGGCGCGCTTACCCGTTGCCGCTTCGCAAGCGACTTTGATGAGGTGCGTTGCACGTGGTGTTGACTGGCCCGAGCGTCCCTGTGGGTCGGCGCCAGCGACGTTAAAGTATCTCAGCGCGACATACGAAAAATCATGAGCCGCCGCCGTGTCAGCAAGCATCAATTCCGTCATCAGCTTCGACGTGCCGTAAGGCGACATCGGTTTCAATATTGCATCTTCGCGAACCGGCTCTTCGCCCGGGTTTCCGTAAACCGCCGCCGTCGAAGAGAAAATGAAATGCGGCACACCGCCTGCCACCGCGGCGGCCATTAGCGCGCGCGATTTGACGGTGTTGTTGTGATAGTAGCCGAGCGGATCGGTAACAGAGTCTGGCACGACGATCGAGCCAGCAAAATGGATAATCGCCTTGATGCCATGGTCGGCGATGATTTCACCGACCAGCTTTTCGTCAGCAACGTCGCCGACCACCAATGTGGCTTTTGGCGGGACGGCCCAGCGAAATCCTGTCGTTAGATTGTCCAGCACGACGACCCGCTCGCCGGCATCCGTCAGCTCCAATGCCATATGGCTGCCGATGTACCCTGCGCCGCCTGTTACCAAAACTGTCATCGTTTTGTGCCCTGTCTCTGATTAACTCTTGTCGTTTACCACTGGCTCGGAATGACGCGTGTCCCAATTCACAACAGTGAAACATGTCATATCTGGACCCGGCGGGGCCTTTCTCGGCCTGATAACCTCTACCATCCATGTTGCGTACCAATCTGGCCCGGCTTACAAACGCTAAACAATTCCATCGATTTCGGAGCTGAATATGACCGCCAAAGTCCGGCGCATTCGCAAAGCCGTCCTGCCTGTCGCAGGATTGGGCACACGGTTTCTGCCCGCCACCAAGGCCATGCCAAAAGAAATGTTAAACGTTGTGGATCGCCCGGTCATCCAGCACGTGGTTGATGAGGCGCGCGCCGCAGGAATTGAGCATTTTGTCTTCGTGACGGGGCGCAACAAGGGCGTGATCGAGGACCATTTTGATATCTCATTTGAGCTTAATGCAACTCTTGAAGCACGTGGCAACAAAGCTGCCGAGCTGAAAGAGCTGAACGACGACCTGCTGGCAGCAGGCCAGACAAGCTTCACACGCCAGCAATCGCCGTTAGGCCTCGGTCACGCGGTCTGGTGCGCGCGCGAAATAGTGGGTGACGAACCGTTTGCCTTGCTCTTACCCGACATGCTTCACCATGGCGCCACGCCGTGCCTTGCCGATATGATGGACGCCTACAACGAACACGGCGGCAACCACATCGCCGTCTCGCCTGTGCCCGACAACATGACCCACAAGTACGGGATCGTCGGCGTGGCCGACGCGACTGCCAAGGTTTCGCAGATAACGGGCATGGTTGAAAAACCACCACAGGGCACGGCACCATCAAACCTGCACATCACCGGGCGCTACATTCTTCAGCCAGAGATCTTCGACCTGCTCGAAAATCAGGAGCGCGGCGCAGGCGGCGAGATCCAGTTGACCGATTCCATGGTGACAATGGCCGACGACCCGACCCAGCCGTTTTACGCCGTTCGTTTTGACGGCGAGATCTATGACTGCGGGTCAAAGCTCGGCTTTTTGACAGCCAACATCGCGTACGCGCTTGACCGTGACGACCTCGCGGCCGATCTCAAAGCCGAGATTGCAAAACTTATTTAGCGGCTGAGGCGCATCCCAACGCGGATCTCATCGTTGATGAAGTCGCTGTCGGCGAAATCTGATTTGAAGATTGTGTGATCATAGTCGGCAAACAACGATACGCCGCGGCGCATGAAGTACTCCAGCCCCAGGCTCGTGATGAACTCGCGCTCTTGAACATCGACACCGCCGAAGTCGCGCAGCGAAAACACAAAGCCGGTTGTCGCAATAATGTTTTCGCGGAATGCATGGCGCAAGCCAATGCCCGCCGTCCGCGTGATGACGCCGCCTGAAAGCGCCGTCGTGGAGTCGGTGATGTCCGAGTTCGCCGCAACAAGCACCGACGTCAACTCGGTCGCACGATATTCAAGATCGGCATCAATCAAAATCCCGTCGACATTGTCCAGCTGCGCGCTGTCGAGGTTTTGAATGCCGTACCCGAGGCTGATCGAGCCGCGGAGGTAAGCGCCGGTATTACCAAAGTCGATCCCAACACGGTAGCTCTGGCCATCGGAATCACGCTCAATGCCGTCAGCGACAAGGGCCACTTCAGCGTCGCGCTGATTGATAGCGGCCTCACCGAAAACGGAGAACGTCGGTTTAAATTCCCACGATGCCCGCAACGTCTGTTCAGTGGTTTTGCTATCGCGATCATCGATGGAAACAAATGTTGCCGGCTGGTTGTTGGTGACAGCCTGAGTTGTGGGGTCAAAGTCTTCTTGTTGAAAAGCGGCCGACAAACGCAGGCGCAAACGGTTGAAGCGTTGATTACCCGTAACAGTAAATTCGTCCGTCAAAACATCCGTCAGCTCACCGAAGGCCGTCGCAGGGTTGATGATCCCGTTGCCGCCAACGGCCGTATTCGTTGCATTGATTGCGTTGCGCGATTCCTGCGACAGGTTGCGGCTAACTGCGGCCTCCACGTTGGAACGCGATGTCACGTCGAGGCGGCCGCGGCTCTCCAACAGATAGCCGGTTTCGTTTTCAGAGGAAAAATCAGAAAACCGTGTAAAGTTGCCGTTGGCACGAAATTCCAGAGCGTGACGTGACCAGTTCGACGTCAATCGACCGGATGGCAGAATGTCGATCGCAACGTCTGAAAACTTATCAGGTGAAGAAAAAACGTTCGAAAGGTAATCACCTGCAATTTCAATTTCCGGGAACAACAAGAATGAGCCAACACGTATGCCAAGCGGCTGATAGGGATCGTCTTCGAACAACTGCGTGCGGTCGTTTAAAATCGAGCGGCCCGTGCGCGTCTCGGTTGGATTGAGATCGCTTGGTGCATTGTCGGCGGATGGAATGGTGAATTGATCCGGATCATAACCGGCTGGTGGCGATTCAAACGGTGAATAGTCTTCCGGTGGGCGTGTGTCATAGCGCGTGCTGTCGATGCCATCCTGCACTAACACGGGCTCAGGCACGCTTAAAACACCGTCTTGCTGTGCCTCGGGTTCGGTCGGGAAACTAAGATCACCATCGCGGATGATCCGGCGCGCACCAACCGGCAAAACCTCTTCCGGCGCCTGATCACGATCGCCCGTGTTTCTTGTCCGAGCGCCGCCTGTGTTTTGCCGCTGCCCGGAACGCCGGACTTCGGTTGACACCGCAAAACCATCACCAATGGCACCGCGCAGACCAGCATTGGCGCGATCGCGGGGCGTAAACACCTGGCCCTCGGCTGGAATGACAGCACCCATCACACTCCCGACAACCACAAGGGTTGCAATGAAATGTCGCCTAAGCGCGCAAGACCGCGAGAAAAATCTGATTGTAGGGATGACGGCGGCCACAACAGCGCTCCGAATTGCAAGGAAATCACAAGAGAACGCGTATTCGACAAATCAGAAGACTAAGAACGGCGGGTTAATGCGGAGTTTACATTTGTCCGCAGCCGGGCATTGTTGTCCGACGACGGAACCTTTTGGCCACCAGCTCCTTATTCTGCGCTGATCTGACAGGCGGATCCCACCTTTGCCCAGGACCGGGACTCTGATACTTAAAGGTTGTAGTGGTCGACGCGCCGACATCCCTGGGATCACGGCGCCAGAGACAAACAAACGGGAACTTCGATGGGCAAACCTGTGAAACCTGACCACCATCTGCGCAGCATTGAAGGCGGCAAGAGCACTGCCACGAGCCCCAGTCCGATCCTGGACTCTGCTCGGCGCACACTTGAACTTGAAGCCGAAGGGCTGGCATCCCTGCGCGAGGCACTCAGCGGTGAATTCGCAAAGCCGTTCACCGCAGCAGTCGAACTGCTGGCCGCATGCAAAGGCCGAGTCATAATTACAGGGGTCGGCAAAAGTGGCCACATCGGCCAGAAGATAGCTGCCACCTTTGCCTCAACTGGAACGCCC
>JAJFHI010000244.1 GCA_021775715.1 Hyphomicrobiaceae bacterium
AGCAAACCGATGGCAGCACTTTCAACATAGCCCTCGACGCCTGTGATTTGTCCAGCAAACCGGAGCCGTGGGTCCTTTTTCAAACGCAGTGTGCGATCAAGCAGCTTTGGTGAGTTCAAGAACGTATTGCGATGCAGGCCACCGAGGCGCGCGAACTCCGCGTTCTCAAGGCCGGGGATCATACGGAAGATCTCGGTCTGCGCACCGTACTTAAGTTTGGTCTGAAAGCCGACCATGTTCCACAAACTGCCGAGTGCGTTGTCCTGGCGCAGTTGTACTATGGCGTAGGACTTTACATCGGGATCGTTCGGGTTCGTCAGGCCAACGGGTTTCATCGGGCCGTAACGCAATGTCTCGCGGCCACGCTCTGCCATCACTTCGATCGGAAGACAGCCGTTGAAGTAGGGCGTGTTTCCCTCCCACTCTTTGAAGACGGTTTTGTCACCGCCGAGCAGCGAATCGATAAACGCGTTGTACTGCGCCTCATCCATAGGGCAGTTAATGTAGTCGGCACCCGTGCCCCCAGGCCCCGCTTTGTCATAGCGTGATTGGCGCCAGGCGATGTCGTTGTTGATGCTGTCGTGGTGAATGATTGGCGCGATGGCATCGAAGAAGGCCAATTCGGCTTCACCTGTCATCGCCCCGATGGCCTCGCTCAATGCCGGTGACGTCAGCGGTCCGGTCGCGATGATCACGCTTGACCAGGTTTCCGGTGGCAGGCCCGCAACCTCATCGCGTTCGATCGTGATCAGTGGATGTGCTTCAAGCTTGGCTGTAACGTCG
Organism: Hyphomicrobiaceae bacterium; assembly: GCA_021775715.1. GTDB lineage: Bacteria > Pseudomonadota > Alphaproteobacteria > Rhizobiales > Hyphomicrobiaceae > JAJFHI01. The sequence continues at coordinate 784 of JAJFHI010000244.1, forward strand.
GCGGAAAAAGCATCCCGGTCGACCGCCAGCGCGCCACCGGCTGGAAGTTTGTGGGCGTCGCCCGATGCCATGATCAGCGAATTGGCGCGCCGCATCTCGGCGTGGAGTAGGCCGACAGCGTTATTCTCCCAATCGTCGGAGCGAAACGAATTGGAGCAGACGAGTTCCGCCAGACCATCGGTTTTGTGGGCGTCGGTTTCGCGCTTGGGCCGCATCTCGTGGAGTATGACCGGGACGCCGGCGTTAGCTGTCTGCCAGGCGGCTTCAGAGCCTGCGAGGCCGCCACCGATGATGTGGATTGGTGCAATGTCAGATGTTGATTGGGTCATGGCCGCGAAGCTAAATCACTTGAGCTCAGAACAAAAGGCTGCCGTGTTTGCTGTGTTATTTATCTGTAAGATGCATTATTTCACACATTGCCTCATAGAACCTATTGACAACTGAACGTCGATCAGTTTAGCTTGATAAAACGATGTTCAATTAACCTTTGAGGCCATAGGCCGCCATTTTTGCCGGGGCCGATCATCGGAGGAGTTGGGAATGCTCACAACGCGAAAGCGGGTCCTACAAGGCCTTGATCGCTGGCGGGAAGCCGGTTGGGTCACGGAGGCAGGCGCTGGAGAAATCCGCCGCGAGCTTTCTGCTGGCCATCCCCTACTGAATTTCTCAAACACGCTGGCCATACTCGGTGCTGTGTTGATTGGCTTTGCTGCCATGACTTTTGTCGCCGCAAATTGGAGCGCCATTCCCCGGCTAGTGCGTGTGGCCATGTTGGTGTCGGCGCTTTGGGCTGCATATGGCGGGGCAGGTTGGCTGTTTTCGCGTGGTTATACCAAGTTCGGTGAAGCAGCCGTGCTGACCGGCGTCGGATTGTTTGGCGCCAACATCATGCTGATTGCGCAGATGTTCCATCTCGACGGTAATCCAAACGACGCAGTTTTGGTCTGGGCGTGTGGCGCTGTGTTGGCCGGCTTTGCGTTTCGTTCTGCGCCGTCGTTCGTTGCAGCACTTCTGTTGTTCGGGCTTTGGAGCGCTTGGGAAACGTCGCAACTCAACAACGTGCATTGGTGGTTCTTGCCGGCGTGGGGGCTGACGGCCGTCGGTTTTGCCGCTATTCGCGCAACCAAATCCTACTATTTCTCAGCTCTCGCACTTGCCCTCTGGATTGTTGTTTCAAGTTTTGTCTTGCCAGGCGGTCCCTATCACGAGATCCCAATTATCTGCGGTCTTATTGGCTTGTTGTTGTCCGCTGTTGTGGGACACCTCGGGCAGGAGGCGGATGAAGTTGAGCACTTACTGCGTTACTTTGGCGCCGGGCTTGTATTTGTCGGCCTGATGAGCTGGCAGCTCGATGATCCGTCTTTGCAGGTTCTTATTGCTCTTGCGGTGGTGACCCTTGTTGGACTGATTGGCGCGATGGCGTGGGCTGGGAAGGTCGATGATCGCAAGCTGATGTGGTTGGCTTACGTCGGCTTCGCGACGGAGTTACTGTTCCTGTATTTCAAGACAATAGGGTCGCTTTTGAGCACGAGCCTGTTTTTCCTGACAGCCGGTGTGATCGTCTGTGGCTTGGCAGTGCTGGCCATGCGCCTGCATAAGCGTAGCGAACAAGCTACAAAAGTTGAGGTAGCGTCATGAGCAATCTGATCGATGAAATCTCAACCGGATGGCGCCGGCCGCTGCACAGTTTTCTTGACCGCATCGGCATCTGGCCACTGGTTGTTGTTGTGGCGCTTGTCCAAACCGCCGTGCTTGGCTCGATGATCTGGGATCGTGTGACCCTATTGAAGACGGGCCGGGAGGTGGTTGTCGACGTTGTGCCCGTTGATCCGCGCAGTTTGTTTCGTGGTGACTATGTGATTTTGAATTACGCTATTTCGCAAATCGACCTGAATGATGTTGAGGGTGAACCCAAGCGTGGCGATGTCGTCTACGTCACGCTCGAAAAGCCTTCTGACGGCAACGCTTGGGCTCCGGTTGCAGCTGTGAAAGAGAAACAAGTCCAGAACGCAAAACATCAAGTCGTCGTTCGGGCGACGGTCACCGGTCGGTCGTCGCGCCAGATTGAGGAAACGAAGGAGCGGGTGAAAACGCTGCGATTAAAATACGGAGCTGAGCGCTATTTTGTTGAAGAGGGCAAAGGCAAAGTCATCGAGAAGCAGATTACCGACAAAAAGATCCAAGTCGTCTGGGCCGTGAATGCGTCTGGCACGGCGGCCGTCAAAGCTTTGATGGTCGACGGGGTACGTGTTTATGACGAGCCATTATATTGAGCTCAAAATGATGTTGCACAATGTGTGAGCATAAGGGCGACCTACAACTTGACGCGGTCCAATCGGGTACGCGCATCAACCATTCATAAATGGGTTGTTAATAGGCTTCGCACGCGCACCTGTGACGTGGATGCAGCGGCGAAAAAAAAACTGCTCGGCAACGTTTGGTGTTCGTCGTCAGACTCACACGTTTCTGGCAAGCTTGAATCGCGATATCAAGTTTAATTGCAGTTTTGTCTATTTGGAAAAGGTTTCGACGATGAAGATCAATAAAGGAATCGCTTTGGCAATTGCGGCTCTGGTGGCCTTTTCGGTACCGAGTGTGGCGTCTGCCGATCAGACCGGTATGGCCGGGATGCACGATTGGAAGAGAGAACGTGGACGTACATGCTTTGCTAGCCACTCACACAGCGGCACTTCCGGAATTAAGAGAACGAAGAAAGCCGCAATGCGGGCGGCTATTCACTCCTGGTACGAGTACACAGCGGGCGAATACGGTTCAGATTGGGCAAAGTTCCGGCGTTCGGCTGGTCGTGTACATAGCTGCACACGCGAAAGCGGCGGCTGGTCGTGCTACGTCGAATCCCGGCCCTGTCTTTAGTTCTGACATAAAGAATATTTCAATAAACCAGATCGCCGCCGCGGTCTGGTTTTTCTTTATTATCGGCCTAGAAACACGCGGCGTGCAATTGAGCTGAGAATGCGCCAGCCGTAGCGGTAAACAATGAACCGCAGGATCCAGCTGAAAATTCCGGTGGAGCGAAATCCAAGTACGGACCCAATTAAGGATCGCACCAAATTCCAAAGGCTGCCGCCACCGCCCGCCCCGCCGCCGCCGGATGGTGCACGGCTACGGCCCCCGCGAATGACATCTGAGAAATCTTCAAACGGATTTGATGAGCGCGGACCGCCCAGGCCTGGAACATGATCGCCAGGAACTGGCAGCGGTTGATGTTGCCCGACATCAAAATCGGACGAATCGCCAGTATTGTATGCCTTTGACGGTGATGACGGACTGCTGGTTAGCTGGCCCATAATGTCGGCGAGAGGTCCACGGGTCTGTTTGTCGAGGCCACCCATCATTACGGCTGCAAATATCGGCAACATCTTTTCAATCGTGCTGGCATCCAGTCCGCTTTCGCGTGCAGCCCGCGCAGCGATCTTTCGACTGGCGTGTTTCGATCCGGTGACATGGCTAAGAATGGCAATGCCGTCGGCAACGCTTTCGGCGGATTGCAGCCTGTCTGGCTCCTCGAGGTATCGCAAATGATGGCCATCGCCGATGGCGCGCACCAACTCGGCCAGACCACCGTTGGACAAGGTGTTGCGCTCGATATTATAAACCAGCTCATCAACCACATACGCCATCGCCATGCCTGTCTGGTCGATGGGCGAATCGAATTGGCGGGCGATATTTGCGGTCAGCGCCCCGTTCTGGGCGTCGTTCAGGATGTCTAAAATCCGCATCATCTCACTTTTTCGGGGGAAAGTTTTACGTCAGATCAAAGATATATCAGCCTTGTGTCAAACTCAAAAGTCTCAACGTGTGCCTGCCTTGAGGCGGTCGGTGGCCGACCTTCGCAGCTGACCGGTTTCGCTTGAGCTGCACCATTCTGCACCACCAAGACCAATTGCCGACTGTGCCGATATTGCAACTTTGCCGCCGTTTTGGCATTGTCCGCGCGCTTGACCGGGCCCGCCTGGTTATATGGCTGATGCAATAAGCCAATAAAAAGCATGCAGCTAACATGGATAGAAATCGGGTCGGAGGGAACAAAACACAATGACCGAACTTCTCTGGGGGATCATCGGATGCGGTGGCCTCGCAATTAT
>JAJFHI010000245.1 GCA_021775715.1 Hyphomicrobiaceae bacterium
TAAGTTGACAGCGTCAGGGCTTCATAGAACAAAAACAGCGTGAACAGGTTGGCCGCAAATGCCAGCGCCATCGTCGCTGCAATCGCCAGAGCGAAGCAGACATAGAATTGTGTTTGGCGAGGCTCGTTGTTGCCACGCATGTAGCCAATCGAATAAATCGAGTTGACCAACCACAAGGTGCCGGCAACGAGCGCGAACAACATGCCAAGCGGCTCAAGCTTGAAGGCGACTTTCAAGCCGCTGGCAATCTCAAATCCTGAGATTTCCGGGCGACCGCCTGCCAACACTGTCGGCAACAGGCTCCAGACGATAGCCGCCAATAGTGCAGCGGCCGCTAGCGTGACGGCTTCGCGAACATTCGGCCAATCTGAAAAAATCGGTATGAGCGCCGCGGCGGCAAATGGCACAAGCATTGCCGCCCACATCAGAGTTTCGGGTGCGAGATCCATCATTGCTTCAGCCCACCAAGCAGCGCCTCGGCGACATCAGATGCGATGCCCGCTGTCAGGCGGGTGTCGAAGCCGAGATAGATCGTGGCAGCAGCCAGCAGCAACAACGGTAGCAACATCGACAGGGGTGGATCTTTGGCGTCTGAACACGCGACAGAAGGTTCACGGAAATATGCCACCTCAATGACGCGGCCGATGTAGACAACAGCAATCAACGAACTTGCAACGATAAGGAAAACCAACGGTGTCATGCCTGCATCAATGGCGCCAACGGCCAGGTACCACTTCGAGATAAAGCCCGCCGTTCCCGGCACACCCATCAAGCCAAGGCCCGCAACAACAAATGCCGCCATCGTGAGCGGCATCTTGCGGCCAATGCCCGACAAATCTCGCAGGCGCATCACACCAACCCGATAAGCAATGGCACCAAGGGCCAGGAACAAAGCGGTCTTCATGACAGCATGGTTGAAGATATGCGCCAGAGAACCTGTCATGCCTGCCTGATTGGCTAGCGCGATGCCAAGCGTGATGTAGCCGATTTGTGCGACGGACGAATATGCCAACATGCGTTTCAAGTTCTGCTCAAAGACAGCGGCAAACGAGGCCACAAACATGGCAGCGACTGAGAGCACCAAAAATAGGTGCTGAACGGGAAGTGTTTTGAAGGCAATCGCGGCGCCAAACACTGAAAACAGAATGCGCAATAGTAAACAAATCGCGACCTTGGTTGCCGTGCCCGCCAGGAAGGCTGTCGCAAACGAGGGGGCATAGGCGTAGGCGTTTGGCAACCAGACATGCAGCGGGAACAACGCGAGTTTCAAACTAACGCCGGTGACGATGAACGCCATCGACATGAGAATGGCGCGCATTTGATCGTCCGATGCATCTCCAAGCCGCATTGAGATATCGGCGAAGTTCAGGCTGCCCGTAACAAGATAAAGCCCGCCGATGCCGATGACATAGAGCGTGGCACCGATCGTCCCCATGATGAGGTACTGATACGCTGCCAAGAGCGCACGGCGATGTGGCCCCATCGAGATCAACACATATGTCGCGAGGGACGACACCTCAAGGAATACGAATGCGTTGAACGCGTCACCCGTGACGGCGATGCCAAGCAAGCCAGCCTGGCAGAGCAAGTACATTGTGTAGTACCAGGCCTGATTGTGTTCAGCGACTTCGTGGGCAACCGACTTGCGGGCAAACGGCAGCGTTACTGCACCCATCAGCGAGACGATGAAAATCACAAATGCGCCAAGCTTATCGACACGGTATTCAATGCCATAGGGCGGTGCCCATCCCCCAAGGCGGTAACTCAGGATGGGGTCCGACGTCAGCACTTGCAATAGCATGTTTGCAGCCATCACCGGCAACATCCATGACACGATCAGCGTCACAGACCATGCCAGTTGACCACGACGCATGAACGCTGTGAGGACGGCACCAAGCAGCGGCAGAATGACTTGCAGCACCGGCAGGTGCGAGGACACAGCGCTCATATTTCGCCTTCCTTGGCGAATATCTCGTCTTCTTCCACTGTGCCGTAGGCTTCATGGATGCGCACCGTCAGAGCAAGGCCCAGCGCCAGCGTCGCAACACCGACCACGATCGCGGTCAGGATAAGGACGTGCGGCAAGGGGTTGGAATAGACGGTGTAAGCTTTGTCGACAATAGGGGGCGTGCCGCCGATGATCTTGGCGGGCGTCAGGTAGATCAAATACACTGAGGTTTGAAACAAGCCGAGACCAATTAGTTTTTTGACCATGTTGCCCCGCGCGATCACGACGTAGAGTCCCGACACCATCAGGAAGATGGTAATGAAGAAGTTGTAGTGTTGCGCAAAGACGTGAAGCAGTTCCATCACCGTCCCCGCTCGCTGAATGCATAGAACATTGCCGTCATCGTTCCTGCCACCGTTACGAGCACACCCAATTCAACAATAAAAATACCCCATTCGTGGGCATGCAGTTGGTCGTGGGCGAAGTGAGAGTAATCAAGAAAGTTGCTGCCAAGAAACATGCTGACAACACCCGTCCCAGCATAGATTAGAACGCCCAGAGGAATCATGATTTCGACAACACGCTGCGGCGCGATCTCCTTGGCGCGGCGGACTCCGAAGATGATGGCATAGAGAATGATCATGCCGGCTGCAATGACGCCAGCCTGGAAACCGCCGCCAGGACCATAGTCGCCGTGCATCTGAACGTAGAGCGCAAACAGAAGGACAAACGGCAGGATCAACTTCGTGCCGACGCGTAGGATGACATCGAACTTCATGCCGCACTCCCATTCGGCCCATCAGGTTCGTTTTCGTCGGCGACGTCGTCGCCAAATGTCTCGACACTCTCCGTAACCTTGACAACTTCAACTTCATCGCGGCGGCGGCGGCCGCTGAGCAACATCAACACTCCGATGCCAGCCGTGAAGATCACAGTGACCTCGCCCATCGTGTCGAAGCTTCGAAAATCTGCCAGCACAGCTGTCACAATGTTTGGCGGCATCTGATGCTTTTGCGACATCTCGATGTAAAGCGGTGCTGTATGCTTGTGAATGACGGTGTCAGCTAGTCCGAACGCTGGCAGCTCAAACGTACCCCACACCAATGCTGCACCAACTACAACACTAACGAATAGCGGAATGCCGGTCCCGCGGGCTGTCGGATATTCACGCGTTCCGGTGAGGTAGAGGGTTGCCAGCAAGATAACGGTGGATATGCCGGCACCAACGGATGCCTCCGTCATCGCCACGTCAACTGCGTCGAGCACGAGCATCACGCTCGCCATTAGGAAGCTGTAGACGCTCGATAAAATAACGACCGAATACATGTTGCGCTGGCGAATAATCGCCACCGTGACGATGGCAAGCAACGTCAACAGCACTGTGATGACAAACGTTTCCACGTGGCGCGCTCCCTATTCCTTGTCCGTCGGTGGCTCTTCGAAGCCCGCGATCAGTTCGTTGTCGGCTGCACCGCGATCTGCCGCATGACCGGAATAAGCCCGGCGATCATGGTCGAGCTTGGGTTCAATCTCTTCATGGAGTGCTGCCTGCGCCAACGCATGCGCTGCGACCGGGCCGGTAAAGAAAAACAGTGCCAGAATGAACAGCAGCTTCAGCGTCACGAGGGTAAATCCGGCCTGCAAGATCAGACCAAGAATGATAAGCCCTGCTCCCATTGTATCGATCACGCTTGCGGCATGCATTCGCGTATAGACATCCGGCATGCGGATAAGGCCAACAGCGCCCGTGACAACAAAAAAGCTTCCCAGCGCAATCGCGACCCAGCTCAATGCGTCGACAACGTCCACAACACTCATGACGATGCCTCACTATCGATCGCGCCATCTTCTTCGACGTCGTAAGCTAGGTCGCCATGACGAAAAAATTTCAAAACCGCCAATGTGCCGATCAAATTGAGGAAGCCGTAGGTCAGCGCGATATCCAGCCATTCCGGACGACCGGCCCAGAAGCCGAACACGGCTAAAAGCAAGATCGCCAAGGTGCCAATGGTGTTGCCAGCCAGCAGTCTATCAAAAACCGTCGGGCCTCGCAGAGCCGCAGCGACAGCCAACACTAACGCGAGCAGCACAGCCGCTGTTCCAACAACAAACATCATCGCGCCCTCTCGAATTTCATGACGCGCTTGTTCATCGCACCGCCTTCGAGGTCCTGAGCCCCTTCAAGTTCCAACGCATGCACGGTCAGTTGGTTGCCAACGACGCCGGTTGTAATCGTGCCCGGCGTCAACGTGATGGAATTAGCGTAAGTCGCAACACCGACGGAACTCTTCAGACCCGCGGTCACAACCGTCATGGTCGGAGAGATGGGCAGTTTCGGATGCCAGATCAGTTTCGTGACACTCAGCGCCGACTTTATGATTTCAACAATCAGCCAAGGAAAGTATGTGATCGCACCAAATACCCAACCAACGGGGAACGCCTCGTCGTCAATTTGGTACATGCGGCGGGCAACGGCCAGACATGCTACAGCGGATACGGCGCCAAGCGTTGTCAGAAACAGAGTGTAATGGCCGGACAAAGCGAGCCAGAAAGCAAACAGACCAAGGGCCAGGCTTATCGCACGCATCGGTGGGGAGATCCTCGGGTGAGTGGAGTGGTTAATTCGAAATTCTATGGTGTCCGATTTACGGGCTTCTGCGACCGTTGTCACTAACTGCGACAATTTTAACGCACAGGTGTGTCTGTGCCTACAAAATACTGATACGCGCCCGGGGCCTGTGGACTGCCTCGATATTGCCCCTCCCCCACCTATAAAGCGCCCGAGTGTAAGCGTTCATGTTCAGTTCAGATGAGATTTGGCTTTATGGCTCCATGGTTGGAATACTGGCGGATTGGCTTGTGGAACCTCGAATAGAGTAGCCGCTCCGCAAAAGGTTTCTAATTAACGAGATCATGGCATGCCGGGAACTAACATGCCGGGAACGCGTTTCGCTATCAGAAATCGGCAGACCTAGAGAAGGCTGCCGCGCTGGTTTCAACGCATCAAAGTGAGGACAGAACAATGAAAACCACAATGAAAGCGTGCGTTGCACTTGTAGCTGCCGCCGGTATAGCAGTTTCGGCAACCACGGCATCAGCTGTTGAGCCGCGTCAGAGCACAACGCCAAGCACCGCTGCTGTAACGGGCAAAACCCATGCTCCGATCAAGCTTGCCGTGAAACCTGCACAACAAAAAGAAATCGTCGTGGCCGGCCGCCGTCGTGGACGTGGCGCTGCAATCGGCCTTGGTATTATTGCTGGTGTTGCAACGGCCGCCATCTTGAGCAGCCGTGCACGTGCACACCACTACGAGCCTCGCCGCAGCTACCGCCGCTCGCGTCACTATGATCGCTGTGAGCGTTGGGAATACCGTTGTCACGAACGGGGTGTGCGTCGTGCGTGCCGCAAGTTCTACAATCGCTGCCAATAACACATTCCAAAGTAACAAGATCATAAACGCCTCGCCAAACTGGTGGGGCGTTTTTCCATGTCGTTCGCCGTTGGTGTTGGTACCGCTAAAAATCGACATCAAGTTGCAGACGCAATAATGTTCGTCTTTCGTTCGTCGAAAATCTCTGCAATAAGTGTTGGCTTGTAAGTTTGTATCGAGCCTCACTTGTCGAGGCTTTGTGTTCGTTGTTGTTTGAGTGAGTAGCGTTTGATGAGTGATCGCCGCCGTAGCCGCCGCGTTGCCAACCTGAAAAGCCGTCTGATCGTCGGCGACTGCCTTGAAGCGCTTCGTCGTTTGCCAGACGCCAGCGTCGATCTTGTTTTCGCCGACCCACCCTACAATCTCCAACTCGACGGTGAGCTTTTACGCCCCAACAACACGCGCGTTGACGGTGTTGATAACGACTGGGACAAATTCTCGTCGTTCGCCGCCTACGACGAATTCTGCCGCGAATGGATTGGCGAATGCCGACGCATCCTGAAGCCTGACGGTGCGATGTGGCTCATCGGCTCGTATCACAACGTCTTCCGTCTGGGTGTTGCGCTGCAAGACCTTGGCTACTGGATTCTCAACGACGTTGTCTGGCGCAAAACGAACCCGATGCCAAACTTCCGCGGGCGCCGTTTCACCAACGCGCACGAAACTCTGATCTGGGCCTCGCGTGACCAGAAATCAAAGTACACTTTCAACTATGAATCTCTAAAATCCGCCAACGACGACGTGCAGATGCGGTCCGACTGGCTGTTTCCAATTTGTGCCGGGCCAGAACGTCTGAAAGACGGCGAGGGCCGCAAGGCGCACCCAACGCAAAAGCCGGAAGCTCTCCTGCACCGCATTATTCTCGGCACCACAAACCCTGGCGACGTCGTACTCGATCCTTTCTTTGGCACCGGCACCACGGGCGCAGTTGCCAAGAAGCTCGGCCGCCGTTGGATCGGGATCGAACGCGACACAACATATGCTGCAGTCGCCGAAGCCCGTATCGCCGAGATCGAACCGCTGGCCGTCAGCGAACTGGAGACACAACGCTCCAAACGAGCCGAACCCCGTGTCCCATTTGGCACGCTTGTCGAGCTTGGTATCGTCAAACCGGGCCTGAAATTGTTCGGGCCACGGCGAAAATTTCGTGCTGTGGTTAAGGCAGATGGCACGCTTCGCGTTGGCCAGGCGCAGGGCTCCATTCACCGCATCGGCGCCGAAGTTCAGGGCAAAACGGCCTGTAATGGCTGGACTTTCTGGCACTATGACGACGGCGGGGACCTTCAGCCGATCGACGTTTTGCGCGACGAAGCCAAACGGCAATTGGGCCTGCTTCCGGCCGAAAACCTGATTGCAGCGGAATAACGCCTTGCATTTGCCTGCTGGCCGCCGCCTTTGTTAGTTTCATTGCTATCACCCCCTTACCACTCGGTAGAAACTCCACCGGGTGTTAAGAGGTGATGGCTGCGGGGTCACATAAACACAGGTGTTCGGGGGTCCATATGCTCTCATCTATTCGTCCCGAGAATCTGCAGTCCGCACTGTCAAATGTGCGGGCCGCAATTTCTCGTCCTGCCGAAACTGCCGACGATGTTACCCGTCTTCTAAGCGACGCTTACCAGAATATTGCCGACATGGATGTCACTGGCGCCGACCCGACTGTTGTCCGCGAGAGTGCGCCCCTCGCGATGAAAGCCATCGACGACATCTTCCTCGATCTGCGCAGCCGGATTGGTGAATGGCGTCAAAAGGGTATTTTCACAACCCCCAACCAAACCCTGATGCGCGAGACGTTTCGCGTCTTGCGTTATTGCAAGGACATTCTCGGCGAGGTCTGGATCGACCACGATCGTCTTGGCAGTGGCGAACCTTTGTACCGCGCGTTTACGGGCCAGCATCTCAACACCCATACACATCCCGATTTTGCCAATGCCTCCGCGATCGCATTCCAATCCGGCGACGTACTTGTGATGCGCGGCATGCATCACAACAGTGCCGCGATCGCAATGGTTGGCGACGTCGATTCCCAGTTTAGCCACGCGGCATTGATCTACATCGACCCAACCGGAAAACATTGGGTGGTGGAAAGCCTAATCGCAACGGGTGCACACATCATACCGCTTGAACAGTCATTGAGCAGCGGCGCGGCACGTATGATGGTGTTTCGTCATCGCGATGCAGCGCTTGCCGCAGAATCTGCCAAATTCATCCACGACCACGTTGCTGCTTCGCTTGATGGGCGTCAGCGGCGGATCTTGTATGATTTTTCTATGCGTCTTGACGGCGGACGTCGGCTGTTTTGCTCAAAGCTTATTCGCCAAGCCTATAAAGCGGCGAGCAACGGTAACGTCAAACTGCCAGCCTACCGTACCGTGCTTGGCATGAAGAACCGCGACTTCTTCAAACGCATCGGCGTCAAAACGCGCCATACGTTTGCACCCGGTGACATGGAACTGGAGCCAGAATTCGATCTTATCGCCGAGTGGCGTGATTATCGCGCGACGTCGAAATTGCGGCTACAGGACGTTACCATGGCAAAGTTTTTCGAGTGGATGGATACGCGCAACTACACCTTCCGTGAAACGCTGACAATCCGCTTAATTTCGCTATTTGGACGTCTGTCGGGCCAGATGTCTGAAACGGCAAAGAACCTTATTGAAGATGTAATCCCACGCGTGCCAAGCAACATGAAACGCCGGGCGATCGCCGCTGTCGCTATGCTGCACAGAACGGCTGAGCCAGTTGTCAACACGTTGGAGGAGCTGGAAGACGAGCATGTTCGCGAGACGGGCCTGCCGATGCATCCAAGAACCGTGCGTGCGCATCTCGAACAGTTGCGCAAAGAACCCGGCGGTCACATCGGATATCTGCGTCCTCTGGGCTGACAAAGGACGGATGGGCGCTACCCGTTGCGTCCTTTAAGCCAGCGCACCATCAGAACGACTGCTGTTGGCCAAAGTCCGGCAACAGCATAGGTGGCAACATGGGATGCGATGGCTTTTTGATGCTCCGCAATGATATCGGGATCTGACGCTGGCACATCAAGCGGAATACGTGGCCAGCCTAGCCAGCCGACATAGACAGCCAGCAAAAACCACACAACGCAGGCAACCGGAATAACAATAGAAATAACGCGGCTGACCGTCATCGAGCTTCCAATCCATGTGCGATCACTTTGCGCATAACGCTTGGCAAAGCCTCGTTATCAAGCTTGCGTCGGCTG
>JAJFHI010000246.1 GCA_021775715.1 Hyphomicrobiaceae bacterium
CTTCAGCCTGTTGCGACGGCGCTCGGAACTTTGCCCGGGTTCAAAGTCACACCCAATGATGCGGCCTCTCTGGCGCGCGGTCAGGCGGTTCTGCTGCGGGGACGTGATGCCCCAATAGTCACCGGAACGGGCTATGCAACCTGTGGCGGCGAGCTGGTGGCCCTGGTTGAAGCCGACCGCGGCAGCCTAAAGCCGTTCCGGGTATTTCACAGCGGTTGAAAGCCGTTCAGAAATTGTGCGTTTTGGAAGCACTTTCCCGCTCGCTTACCCAGCCATTTCGTGTATAACGCCCCCAACGCGCGGGCTGTGAGGCTCGCGCGCTCTATTTTTGTGACCCAGCTGGACGACATCCCGGCTGGTGCCGCAGAGGAAGCCGAGACCCCCAATTTTTGGCGCCTGTCAAAATTCGAGGTCGATGCTTCCCATCCTGTAGATCTTTTTGAAAGGACGAGCGATGTCGATAACTGCTGAGCGCAAAGCGGAGCTCATTAAAGAAAACGCGACCAAGGATGGTGATACCGGTTCTCCGGAAGTGCAGATTGCAATTCTGACGCATCGCATCAACCACCTGACGGACCATTTCAAGACACACAAAAAAGATAACCACTCGCGTCGCGGCCTGCTCAAGATGGTGAGCTTGCGCCGTCAGCTTCTCGACTACACGAAGAAGAAAGACGTAGCGCGTTATCAGGCAATTATTGAGCGTCACGGCATCCGCCGATAGCGCTAACAAGATGCGGCGGTCCGGCTTCGGTCCGCCGTATTGCATTTGGGGGTGGCAAACTCCGACATGGATCTTCTCGGAATAGGGTTTCGAGGATCCACAATCCCCAACTCAGATCAACAAAAATTAACGACTGCTGGTTTGGGACTGACCGACCGTAAACAAGAGAAACCAAAGACGGAGTGTGATCGTTCGAGGGTAAGCAAAGGTTGCGCTATCGACTAGCGTCTACTTGAGAGCCTATCACTGACAACGTGAAACACGTCCGCATAGACCGTACGAAAGACCGAAAATGTTTGATATTCATAGCGTGGAAATCGATTGGGGTGGCCGCAAGCTGAAGCTTGAGACAGGCCGCATCGCACGTCAGGCTGACGCCGCAGTACTGGCTAGTTATGGCGACACAAGTGTGCTGGCAACCGTCGTTGGCGCAAAGTCGGCAAGGCCTGGCATGGACTTCTTCCCGCTGACTGTGAACTACCAGGAAAAGACCTACGCAGCTGGCAAAATCCCAGGCGGATTTTTTAAGCGCGAAGGCCGTCCATCAGAAAAAGAAACGCTGACATCGCGTTTGATCGATCGTCCAATCCGTCCTTTGTTTGTTTCTGGCTTTAAGAACGAAGTCCAGGTGGTCATCACCGTTCTTAGTCACGACCTGGAAAACGACCCTGACATCCTTGGTCTGGTCGCAGCTTCGGCCGCGTTGACACTTTCCGGTCTGCCGTTCCTCGGCCCAATTGGTGCAGCCCGTGTTGGTCTAATTGACGGCGAGTTGGTGTTGAACCCATTGCTCGACGAGATGCCAAACACATCGCTTGACCTTATTATCGCTGGTACGAACGACGCTGTGATGATGGTTGAATCGGAAGCCAATGAGCTTTCTGAAAAGCAGATGCTTGATGCCGTCATGTTTGGCCACAAGCACTTCCAGCCGGTGATCGAGGCTATTATTGATCTGGCTGAAAAAGCTGCGAAAGAGCCATGGGACATCGTGCTTCCAGACAAGGCGAAATACAAAGCGCAGATCATCTCGCTTGTTGGCGACGACCTTCGCGCCGCGTTCTCAACACCGGATAAGAAAAAGCGCCAGGACATGGTTGCGGCCGCGAAAGCGAAAGTGTTCGCTGAGATCGAAGTTCCTGAAGACGACGTTGCCGAAAAGACGTTACTTGGCGATGGCTTCAAAGGCGCTGAGATGGACATCATGCGCGGCGACGTTGTCAAAACGGGCATGCGTATCGACGGTCGCGACCTGAAGACCGTGCGTCCAATCGTTTCTGAAACCAGCATCCTTCCACGTACGCACGGCTCTGCCCTGTTCACTCGCGGTGAAACACAGGCGATCGTTGTCGCAACGCTTGGCACAGGTGATGACGAGCAGTTCGTTGATGCGCTGGAAGGCACACGCAAAGAACGCTTTATGCTGCACTACAACTTCCCACCGTACTCTGTCGGCGAGACGGGCCGCATGGGTGGCGCAGGCCGCCGCGAAATCGGCCACGGCAAGCTCGCATGGCGCGCAGTGCATCCGCTGATGCCAACGGCTGAAGAATTCCCATACACAATCCGTATTGTCTCGGAGATCACTGAGAGTAACGGTTCGTCTTCAATGGCGACGGTTTGCGGTACGTCGCTGGCACTGATGGATGCGGGTGTGCCGCTGAAGTCGCCCGTGGCTGGTATTGCTATGGGCCTCATCAAAGAAGGCGAAGATTTCGCTGTTCTGTCTGACATTCTCGGTGACGAAGACCATCTCGGTGACATGGATTTTAAAGTGGCGGGTACCGAAAACGGCATCACGTCGCTGCAGATGGACATCAAGATTACAGGCATCACCGAAGAGATCATGCGCATCGCGTTGGATCAAGCCAAGGGCGGTCGCTTGCACATCCTTGGTGAGATGGCGAAAGCTCTGACCGGTGCGCGCGAAGAACTCGGTGAGTTCGCTCCACGCATTGAGACGATCCAGATCCCAACGGACAAAATCCGCGAAGTGATCGGTTCGGGTGGTTCTGTTATTCGCTCTATCGTTGAAGAATCTGGCGCCAAGATCGACATTGACGACGATGGCACCGTCAAGATCGCGGCGGCACAAGCCAGCGCAATTCAGGCTGCAATGGATCGTATCAAAGCGATCACGTCTGAGCCGGAAGTGGGTGAAATCTACAAAGGCAAGATCGTCAAGATCATGGACTTTGGTGCGTTCGTGAACTTCTTCGGACCGAAAGATGGTCTCGTCCACATCTCACAGCTCGCACCAGAGCGCGTGCAGACTGTTGGCGAAGTCGTCAAGGAAGGCCAGGAAGTTCACGTCAAGCTGTTGGGCTTTGACGATCGCGGCAAGGTTCGCCTGTCGATGAAGATGGTCGATCAGGAAACAGGCAAAGAGATCCCACGTGCGGAAGGCGAGCCTGACCCAGCCGAAGAGATGTCGCGCGAACGTCCAAAGCGCAGCGGCGGTGGTCGCGGACCGCGCCGTAACTAACAACATCGGCAGATGTTGAGTTGAAAAATAAGAAGCCGCCAACCTCGAAAAGGTTGGCGGCTTTTTTTGTGGAGATATTATTTTACGAGATTGGAGGGAACCTCACAGCCTACGAATTACTTACGTCGGGTAAGCCATGCCAAATCAATCCATTTCTTGCGGTAGAAATACCAGGACATGCCGGCGACGGATGCGGCCATCAATCCAAGCGACCAGAGATAGCCGAAGCGCCAACTGAGCTCCGGCATGTTCCACGGCGATTTTGTGTCGAAGTTCATTCCGTAGAGGCCGACGATAAAACTCAACGGCATGAAGACTGTGGCGATAACCGTAAGAACCTTCATGATGTCATTCATCTTAGCACTCATCGACGAGATGTAGACATCCGACAATCCGGATGCGACTTCGCGGTAGATCTCGACGATGTCCATTAATTGCACTGTATGGTCGTAGCCGTCGCGCAAGTAAAGGCGTGTTGAATCTGAAAACAGCGAATGTTCTTCGCGGATGATCGAGTTGATCATCTCGCGATGCGGCCAGACGGAGCGACGCAAAACGAGCAGGTCGCGCTTCATGTCGTGCAGCTGGCGGACATGTTTTTGGCGAGGATGGGATATGACGTGATTTTCGATGCTGGCCAATCGATCGCTGATTTCTTCCAACACGGGAAAGTAGTCGTCGAGGATGGTGTCCAGAATTGCGTAACAAAGATAATCTGCCCCGTTGCGACGGGTAGCGCCACGGCTTTCGCGAATGCGTTTGCGGACCGGGTCGAGGCAATCAACCGGGAACTCCTGAAATGTCAAAACGTAGTCTTCGCCGAGAAACATTGAGACTTGCTTAGTGTCGATGTGCCCTCCAAGCTCGACCATGCGCGAGATAAGGAAGATGTTTTTTTCAAACTCTTCGCATTTCGGCCGCTGGTGTCCGTTTAAAACATCCTCCAAAGCCAGGCCGTGCAGATCGAAGTACCGGCCGATATTCTCGATCGTGTGGAGATCCCGATAGCCGACAACATTGACCCACAACACTTTGTACTTGCCGCGAAGTTCCACGATGTCTTCCAACGTTACGTCGGATTTTTCGATCAGCTGACCTTGCGAGTAGGCGATGACGTTAAGCGACGTTGCAACAGACTCAAGCGGCGCTGTTAGCGTCCCGGCTTCCGCGCCACGTTCGCCGCGGCGTCTGAAGGTCAAGCTTTTTCGATGTTTCAGCACGATGCCACCTGGGTGATTCGGAATGAACAGATCGCCGAGTGTATCAGCGCGCAGGTAGTTCGTTGTAGGTTTCCACAGGTATAGGATGGCGCCTAGGACGCCGTCGGGAAAAGATTTGATGTTAGGTAGACTTCTCCGAAGTCGGAAACTGCTCTCTCAGAGCCCGCTAACCAAATGCCCACCATCAACAGTGATGACACTTCCCGTCATATATTGTGACGCATCTGATGCGAGCAGAAGAAACGCGCCGTCCAAATCTTCGGAGTTTCCCAGTCGGCGCATTGGGATACGCTTGACGATAGCGTCGCCTGCATGGGTATCGAAGAAATCGCGATTGATGTCAGTCTTGACGTAGCCGGGTGCCAACGCGTTGACGCGAATGTTGTAGCGCGCAAGTTCAAGGGCCATCTGCTTTGTCAATTGAATGACACCGGCTTTGGAAACCGCATAGGGTGTAAGACCGACGCCCTGACGTAAGCCAACGATGGAGGCAATGTTGATGATGGAGCCGCCGCGGCTTTCCGATTGCATGGCGCGGGCAACTTCAACACCAACGTTCCAAACACCTTTCAGATTGGTCTGAACGATTTGGTCGAAATCGTCCTCGGTCTGGTCGAGCAGTCGTTTCGAGTTGGAGATGCCGGCGTTGTTGACCAGAATATCAAGAGGCCCGCAGGCGCTGATGGCTTCCTTAACCGAATTGAGATCGGACACGTTCATTTCAACCGCGCGTGCTCTGCCGCCTTGGTTTTCTATCTCCGAGGCCAAAGCTTCGAGTTGGTCAAGTCGACGCGCAGCGACAACGACTTCAGCGCCGCTCCGCGCCATGAGGCGTGCGAAATGCGACCCTAAGCCGACACTTGATGCGCCGGTGATGAGGGCACGTTTTCCGGACAGGTCTGCTGATAGGGTCATTGCATAACTTTCTAATTTTTGTCAGTTCAACACGGTATCTGCGGGAATTTCTATTCTGCCGCGTCGCCCGCGCGCTGTGCCTGTTGCCAGCCGAGCTCCGCGAACTTTGGCAAGGCATCGATCAACGCCTGCGCATGTTCGGATGCCGCGTTGCCGCGCAAAGCGCGCCCCTTTACGCCATGCACGATGGCTGCAAAACGGAACATGTTGAACGCGACATAGAAGTCTATGTTGGGAATCGAAGTGCGCCCGATTCGACGACAATAGCTGGTGATATAGTCGGATTCACTCGGGATGTTGAGTGCTGCAAGATCAGATCCGACGAGCCCGGTTAAGACCATTGGTGGGACGCGGTACATCATCAAGTGATAGGCGAAGTCGGCGAGGGGATGCCCAAGCGTTGACAACTCCCAATCGACGACTGCCAAAATTTTTGGCTCGGTCGGGTGAAAGATCATGTTGTCGATGCGAAAATCACCGTGGACAATAGATGTTTCATCGCCCTCCGGAATGTTTTGCGGCAGCCATTCGACAAGTCGGTCGACGTTTGGATCACGCCCGGCA
>JAJFHI010000247.1 GCA_021775715.1 Hyphomicrobiaceae bacterium
CCAGCCGATGCACAGCATCCACGAGCCCATGGCAAGCCAGGGTATAGACGACGGTGGAATACCAGGTGCACCTCTGTCGTAGCGCCCGATGCGCGCGCCAAGGATAAGGACAGCACCAAGTGCGACCCAGCCGCCAAATCCATGCACGACTATCGACCCGGCGAAGTCGTGGAACGGCGCACCAAACATGCCATTAAAAACGTCTTCCTGGATATTGATGTTGCCACCGAAGATGAAGCTGTTGCCCCAAACACTGCCTTCGATCACAGGATAGGCGAACGCGACGATCAGAGCGGTCGCCAGACACTGCGCGCCAAAGCGGGAGCGTTCTGCGATGCCGCCTGAGATGATCGCCGGAATGGCGGCTGCAAATGTACAGAGGAAGAAGAACTTCACCAACGTTACGCCCTTCGGCCCGAAGTCTGCGTTAACAGCAACACCCGCTGCATCAACGGCGCCAGAAAGCTCGTTCGCTGAAACCAGGAACGACACACCATATGCGACCCAATAACCGATGAAGAAATACGTCACTGTTGAAATTGCGAAATCGACAAGAATTTTGACCAGGGCGTTGACCTGGTTTTTGTGGCGGACGGTTCCAACTTCGAGAAACGCGAAGCCGCCGTGCATCGCGAAGACGAGGATCGCCCCTATTAAAAGAAAGAAGACATCCGAACCTTGCTTGAGCTCTTCCATTCCCCCGACCTCCCAGTTGTTGGCTGAATAATGTGCGCGCAATCTAACAAATCGGAGTCATGCACTTCAACAAGGCATTAGGGGAAGACGACCGAAAACTTTCCTGCCTAATTATTGGTCATTCTGCGCACTTCCTGTGCACTTCTGTGATCTGGATGCAAAAAGGCCGGACCACCCTTCGCTAAAGGGCTAATCCGACCTTGTCTGTAAGTTTGGAAGCTCGCGTTGCGGCTACCGCACGCGCCTTGGGTTCATATAGAGGTCGCCTTCCTGGCGTTCGAGCTTTGGCTCGACTCGACCGGCCAACACATCCTTATGCAGGCTGCGCATATGGCGGCGACATTGGCCGTTGAACAAAATCATGCCGCCAAACAACTTGAGCACCGTCAGCAACTTTTTCTTCTGCGGGTGCTCTTCGCGCACACCACCATGCCAGCGACCGGCGATCGACATGACCTTCCCATCGACAAAGCCGACAACATTGTTGTTCTGGTCATAGAGCGTGTAGTCACCACCGATATTGATATAGGCGCGGCGCAGTCTGAAGAAATCCGGCTTGCCGTCTTCGTTTATCAAGAAGAACGAGAAGTGCTCGGGCATCAGCGGCCATTTGTTTGCCGAGCGCTCCAAGTAGATCATGTAGTCGTCGTCGTTGGTGTTGATCGAATAGGCCGTCACGGGCAGACCACGTGCACCCATCGTCAGCTGCAAACTACGGCCGACCATCAAGTCCATCGTCGCACGCCAGTTGAGCTTGTCGGTGAACATTTTGAAGATCAAACGACGGTCCATGCCTTCGTTTTTCTTCCACACGGCGTCGCGATAGCCGATCAGACCGGTGCGCTCTCCGCTCTCAATCACCTCGGCATAGATATCCATGTCGGAGGTAAACTGTCGGGACTTGGCGCGGTTGCGTTGCCGCCGGAAGATGCCGAATTCGGTCGCATTGAAGTCCGTCAGCCAAACCTGAACGGTGAAGTTGTGCCAGGCGTCCGGATTCTTTTTCGCCTTTGATTTAGGTACCGGCTTTTTTCGCTTTGACTTCTTGGCAGGAGGTTTTTTGCCTGCTTTGTCGTAAATTTCCGAGCGGGCTTCCCGAGCCGCCTCGTTGGCAGCTGCATCAGCTTCTGCGCGAAGGTTGGAAGAACCATCATCCATCATCGGAGTCTCCACGTGTTCGAAGAGGCGATTGCACGCGAAACAAGAGCGAATCAGTTGATTTCAACCTAGCACCGGCAACATGTCAGCTCAGGCGACGCGACGAGTTATCCCTTGAAAAACAGTCTTTCCAGCAGATTGACTCCAGATGCACATACATTGGGCGCGACGGGAACGCGCTCAAGTAGCGAAGCGGTAGCGCAAAGGGTCAATTGTGCTCACGGCTAATCCTCCCTTCGGTCGGGCCTGCGCATGCGCCGAGATTGATTCACGCCGTCGCTTGTCGCTCCGACGATCAAACCCGGGTGCCAGCCACAAACATCCCGTGCATGCAGCTCGTACTGTGATGGCTGTAACTTGCACAATGCCAACCCCAACAAAAATGTCATCCTCGGACCAAGTCTGAGGATGACACTTCTGCGATTTCATTCTTGGGGCAGACAAATCCCTGGCGCTTAGAAACCTAAGCTTCACGCGCGCCGAAAATGGCGCTGCCGACACGGACGTGGGTTGCGCCCAACTGCGCGGCTGTCTCGAAATCAGAACTCATGCCCATTGAGAGACCGATGACACCGACTTCGCGGCTAAGCTTTTTGAGAAACGCGAAATGGATGGCGGGCTCCTCCACAACTGGCGGGATGCACATCAGGCCTGAGATCTCCAAACCCAGCTCGTCGCGGCACATCGCGACAAAGTCTTGGACGTCGGTTGGCAGCACGCCAGCCTTCTGCGGTTCCTCGCCGGTATTGACCTGCACGAATAATTGCAGCCGGCGATTTTGGGCCTCCATTTCCTTGGCCAACGCGCGCGCTATTTTTGGTCGGTCCACGGAATGGACGACATCGAACAGGGCGACGGCATCTGCCGTCTTATTAGATTGCAGCGGGCCTATGAGATGCAGAGCGGTGTCTGGGAAGTCGGCTTTGAGCGCCGGCCACTTGTCCTGACTTTCCTGCACGCGGTTCTCGCCGAAGTGCCGGTGTCCAGCCTGTAAGACCGGGCGGATTGCGTCGGCACCAAACGTTTTCGACACCGCAATCAACCTGACATCGCCTGGTTTGCGCCCAACCTCTTGCGCCGCCGCCGCCAAGCGCGCTGACACCTCATCCAGTCCTGTCGCCGTGATATTCGCCGCCATTTCACCTTTTCCGCCGGTTGTTTTGCCGCCCGTGGCCTGCCTCAATACGCCGTCGCTTGACCGTTGCCCAGCTTTCAGGCTCATGTGCCCGCAAATTCTCAAAAACGACCATCTGCACAATCGAGACAAACACCGAATGTCGAACGAACGTTACAACGCGGCTGAGCGC
>JAJFHI010000248.1 GCA_021775715.1 Hyphomicrobiaceae bacterium
CCCAGCTGGCGGCTTATCGAAATCGCAACACCGGCGGCTCGACGCACTTCGTGGATAATCAAGGCGATCGCCGGGCTCTACGCAATCGACATTGTACTGCGCGAAGGCATTCGCATGTTGTTCCTGCCGCTGCCCGTCAGCGTTGCGGAGGCGTTTGTCTCAAGCATCGGCTTTTGTGCCCTGCTGTTTGCGATTGTACGCACGCGCTTTTCACCGGCCAGCGGTTCAAGCCCCGAACCGACTTCTCTATTTTATCCACGTTTTCTCAAACTGCCATTGATCGCTGTTGCGGTGTTCGTCGTGCTTGCGTCGCTGATGGGTTACATCGCACTCGGTCGCTTTGTTGCGGGACAAGTTGTTTTAACCGGTACCATGATTGTTCTGATTATCCTGCTCTACCTCGCAATCCAAGCTATTGCCGGAGATCTCAAAAACGGACCAAGCGTTCCCAGCCGCCTGATGGGCCAAGCATTCGGACTTAGCGAAAACCAACAGTCGCAGCTCGCATGGGTCCTAGTCGGCCTGCTGAATGGCGCGCTTGCAATCTTCGCAATTCCGTTGGTGCTCTTCTCAATGGGTTTTTCGGTCGCAGAAGTCATCAGCTATGCCAGGTCGCTGGTGTTTGGTTTCGATGTCGGTGGAATTCGCATTTCGCTGGCCCAAATTGCCATAGCAGTTGGCTTGTTCGTCGGCGTAATATTTGCGACGAGGCTGTTGCAACGCTGGCTTACCAGCCGCATTGAAAACAATGGCCGCGCCGATCGTGGGCTATCGAACTCCATTCGCACCGGTATCGGCTACGTCGGCTTTGGCATCGCAAGCCTTGTCGCGATCTCGTACGCCGGCCTCGACATCACCAATCTCGCCATCGTCGCTGGTGCCTTGTCAGTTGGAATTGGCTTTGGCCTTCAGTCGATCGTCAACAACTTCGTGTCCGGCCTGATCCTGCTAGTTGAGCGTCCCATCAAAGTTGGCGACATGATCGAAGTTGGAAGCCAGCGCGGTCACGTCCGCCGTATCAGCGTGCGCTCAACTGAATTGGAGACGTTCGACAAGGCGAGTGTGATCATCCCAAACGCCGACCTCATTTCAACATCAGTGATCAACCTTACGCACCAGAATGCGATGGCCCGTCTGTTGATCCCTGTGGGGGTCGCATACGATTCCGATCCGGTCCAGGTCCGCCAGATTCTCGAAAAAATTGCAAAAGACTGCGATCTCGTTATGCCCTACCCCGCTCCATCAATTTCATTCGATGAATTGGGCGCGAGTTCTTTGGACTTCACGATGCGGGTCTATGTGGCCGATGTGAACAACGGGCTATCGGTGAAAACGGAGTTGCGCACCCAGATCGTATTGGCATTCCGAGCTGCAGGTATTGAGATTCCCTACCCTCAGCAAGATGTCCACTTGCGCGATCTTGATGGCGTCAAGCAAATCGTGTCGCAGGCCATTGCCAATCGCGCGCGCCAGAATACCAGCGCGTCCGCGACTGCAACACAGCACTCAACGCAAAACCCCAAGCAGACAACACCACGCGGGCCAGAACCTGCACCAACAGCGCCGACGGGCGAAGGCGATGATTAAGTTTTGAGATGAGAACGTTACAACCGTTTGCCCGGACTATTCAGCGTCAACGTCGCCAAATGCAGACATATCGATAGTATTGAGATCCATGGCAGAGGTGTTGAGCACCAACACACCACTGTGTGCCAAACGCTGCGACGGCCTGAGAGGCTCTGGTGCTAGGCTGCCGTAGAAAGAGCCCGCTATTGTGGCTTGTGCTTGCGCGGCACCCTGCACGACCTGTCGGCCGTCTGCAAAGATCGATTTGCTCGATGGCGCCAGAACTGGGGCACACGTCACGCCCAATGCCAGCAACAATGACACCACGGCTGGAATATCGAGACCACGCCTAGGTGGTGCCATATGTATGTGACGTTTCGGCATCTTAAGTGTACTCCTGGAGCGTCATCGCTTCGCTCTAAGTACAGTGCCAAAAAAGTCTTGAAGCTCTGTTAAGACGTGCCCAGGAATGAAACGAATCGCACACACACGTGGCAATGGCGCTGCACGTTTCGACCTCAGTGAGGCTGGAATTCGCTGTCTTTATTGAGCCTGCCTGACGGGCGCTAATCTTCGCGATAGACCCGTTCGCGCCGCTCATGACGTTCCTGAGCTTCGAGCGACAACGTCGCAATTGGTCTTGCAACAAGTCGCTTCAAACCAATCGGCTCGCTGGTCTCGTCGCAGTAGCCGTAACTACCATCATCGATCCGCGATAACGCCGCGTTGATCTTGTTGACAAGCTTGCGCTGGCGGTCACGGGCGCGAAGTTCAAGTGCCCGATCTGTTTCCGACGTGGCCCGGTCTGCAATATCTGCGTGCTGAAGCGAACCTTGGGTGAGCTCTTCCAGAGTTTCACGTGTCTGGCGAATGATCTCTTCTTTCCAGTTCACCAGCTTCTGGCGGAAATACTCGCGTTGTAGATCGCTCATAAAATCCTCGTCTTCCTGAGGACTATAATCCGCGGGAACGACGATTTTCTTTGGACGCCCACGCGAAGCCGTTTTGCGCTTAGGCGATTTGGCAGCCACAGACTTCTTCTCTGACATATCACTCTTCTCTGGCGCAGCCTTTGGGCTGGCGGTTGCTTTAATCATCTTTGAGACGCCCTTATTGGCGGCCTTTTTGGCGATTTTGGCGACATCGGTGACTGCGGCGTTAGCATTCTTTGTGGACGACGTCTGTGCCGCAGGAGTCTTGGAAGTCGTCGCAGAAGTCTTTTTCTTAGCTGCCACTGTCTTAGTCGCAACCGGCTTTTTCGAGGCGACTTTTTTTGTCGCTGTTTTTGTCGCAGACTTCTTGGCGGTCGGTTTGGCAGAGGCGTTTGGCGTTTTCGCAGCAGACTTTAACGGTCGCTTGGCCGCCGCGTTCCTCGTTTTCGTCGCCTGCTTTGCCATATCTATCCGTCTCCGACGGCCCAATAAACCCGCATGTTCTAGAGCGATTCCCTGCCCAATACGCTAGGCAGCCAGATTTCAACCCGTATTTATGTCACCTACCGATCTTGTCAAGGCAGCGTCCGGAACGTCGAATAAATCTCAATTGATGTTCATAGGATTTTGTTTTTACTTTTAAAATCTTGGTTCGCAGTCACAGCGGCTCAAACAAATTCGCCTTTTACGACCAGCGTAGAACCAGGGTTCTAAAATATCTCATTTTCTACTTAAGCGTGTATTAATAAGTTTAATGCACCCTGTGAGTGTAGACGCAGCGTGAGTGCGCCGCCCGCAAACGTCAGTTCAGGCAAACCCTGGCGACGGGCCTCATGAGGCACCAGATCCTGGACCGAATGGGGTGCACCGCCTTCCTGAAAACGCGGGACCCAGAAGTTGTCGGCAAATAGAAACAACAGCGGGTCCCGGCACCGCGACTGCGTTGACAAGCGGGCCGGGGGCACAGGGGCGGGAGACGTTTTTCGTACCTGCTTTCCCGTGCCCCTCACCCACCGCATCACGCCCGCCACGCCAGCGGCGTGCAACACGAGCAAAGGAGACTGTGCCAACGACGAACCAGAAACCTAGATCGGATCTGAACCCCCACGAACGCATGTGCTGTCGGTGTACCCCTCGTTCGCCACCCAACGAAGGGGAGCCACAACCCCGCCAGTCCCTGCACCCACAATCTCAGGTCCGCCCCACGCGTCTGTCCTTCGGGCGCGACAACACCACGCTCCCCGTCTCCCGGAGCGTGGTGTTTTTTGTCGTACTTGATTAGGTTGCCCCTCAATGTCGAATACAACTGATCAGAGCGAGCCCATTCATGAAGTTCGAAGGCACTGAAAACTACGTCATCACCGAAGACCTTAAGGTCGCCGTAAATGCTGCGATCACGTTGGAGAGACCCTTGCTGGTCAAGGGCGAACCGGGGACGGGAAAGACCGTACTCGCTATAGAGATTGCAAAGGCGCTTGGCGTGCCACTGCTCGAGTGGCACATCAAATCCACGACCAAAGCTCAACAGGGCCTTTATGAGTACGACGCGGTCTCAAGGCTCAGAGACAGTCAGCTTGGCGACGGGCGTGTGGCCGATATTTCCAACTACATCAAACGCGGCAAGATGTGGGAGGCCTTCACCATGGATCAGCGCCCGGTCCTGCTGATCGACGAAATAGATAAAGCCGACATCGAGTTTCCCAACGATTTGCTGCAGGAACTCGATCGCATGCAATTTTTTG
>JAJFHI010000249.1 GCA_021775715.1 Hyphomicrobiaceae bacterium
GCGCACCATTTCGCGGTTTAGCTCAATTTTTCCAGCCTTGCAAAACGCAAGCGCACGGTTGTGTTTGTCGCGCTTGGTATAGTCACACTGGACCGCGCGGCCAGCAATCATCGAGACAAGCGCTGTACGCGATGCCTCCCCACAGGCCCAGGGACGACCGGCCTTCTCACACATTTGTCTACCTTCAGGGGCATCGATACCAAGCAACCGGACTTCATCACGATTAATTTTAAAACTGTCGCCATCGACAACATTGGGTCGCCCGCTGACAACACCAGAGGACGCTCCCGTTGCAGCGCCACCTCGACCGGCGTCACCCAATAAACCCGAAAAATCCAACCCCAACTGTTGGGCGATTACGGCAACCGCAATCAGGGCCAGGCTGGCCCACATGCGATACTTACGCGGAATAACCCGCAGGATTCGATCTAGTTGCATCAACACTCCTCAGCGCACTGTTTTCGAAGAGTAAACGGTCCCTTAGCCATTTGCGACGAAATTAAACAAGAGTGCAGTTCTCAAAATGTGCTTTGAGCGGACGGAACCTAGCTGGGGACGCCGCACGAGGTGCGATTTTGAGGCTCGAACGAGGAGTGATTTGGAATCGCGATGACGGACCGGGTGTCCATCACAGCGAAGGAAAACGACCCGCGTCGGCTACGAGCCGACCGGGACGCCAGAAAACGTGCGTCCTCCACAATGCGCCAGCATCGCGAAAAACTCGCACACGGATCAGAAATAAGACCGGAATTCGAATACGAACTGCTGTCGATGTTTGCACGCAACGAGTTGGGCGCAGCCATCACGATGCCAGCGATGGCAACTTTCTTTTCCCTGTCGGCCATGTTCTGGGCTCCAGCCTTCCAGGCAGGACTCTGGCTGGTGCTGGTGATCGCTGCAAAGCAGGTCCTGCTCAAAGTCGCGAAGCGCTTTCTCGCCCAACCCCGCGCTGACATCGATATCAAACTCTGGCGCCGCTACTTTATCATGGCTGAGCTTCTCAATGGCTTGACCTGGGCTGGATTTGCTCTTGTCGGCACCGGCATGCTTGGACGCACACTGTTTCCGGAAAGTTTGTTTGGCGGTAACGAGACCACACTGCTGTTTTCATCACACGTCTTCATCTTCGCATCCCTGATCATCCTACTGGCGATCCGGATGACATTCGCCTCGACCCTGCTGCCCATTCTGCACGCCGGCACCATTCCGATGACAGCGGCTGTTGTCGGCCGGCTGTTGATGCTTGGCGATCCGTTCTATCTGGCGCTGGCCTCGATGGCGATTGGTGTCCACGTCTACTTCGTATTCCTGGCAAAGGGGTTGAATTCAACAGCCGTTGCGATGCTGGAATTCCGGGCACAGAAAGACCTGTTGATCTCAGAGCTCGAAGAAGAAAAACTAATTTCGGACGGAGCCCGTCGGCGGGCGGAATCGGCGAACAAGGCAAAGTCGCGTTTTCTAGCGACGATGAGCCATGAATTGCGCACTCCACTGAATGCCATCATGGGCTTTTCGGAAGTCATGAAGACCGAGGTCTTCGGTGAAATGACTAACCCAACATACAAAGAGTACGCCGAGAATATCCATCACAGTGGCGCCCATCTCTTGAATCTCATAAACGAGATCCTAGACCTGTCGCGTATCGAAGCTGGCCGTTACGAGCTACATGAAGAACCCATCCGCATCACCGACATGGCGGAAGATTGCCATCGTCTATTGAAGCTGCGTGCCGACACCAAGGGACTGCAGATCGTCGAAGATTTCGAACCAGGTCTGTCCCAGATTTGGGCCGATCAACGCGCGATCCGCCAAATCATTCTCAATCTGATGTCGAATGCCTTGAAGTTCACACCACGCGGGGGCACCATCACCGTCACGATCGCGATGGCCGCCGACGGCGGGCAATACCTCGCTGTACGCGATACCGGCCCAGGCATTCCGGACGAAGAAATTCCGAAAGTTCTAGAAGCGTTCGGTCAAGGCTCGTTGGCCCACCAAACGGCTGAAGGCGGTACAGGGCTTGGTCTGCCGATTGTGCGGAGTTTGATTGAATTGCACGGCGGCAAGTTCGATCTTTCATCCGAACTTCGCAAGGGCACGATTGCAACAATCACCTTGCCACGCCGACGCATTCTGGAATCCATGATGCCGTTGCAGCCGCTTGGTCAAGAACGCCATCGTAACGATGAACCATCGCGCGGCGACTCCGGCCGACTGACCGCACCAGCTCCACCTCAAGCCACTTCACCGAGTGATGCCCCAGCGCCAAGACCTGCACGGACCGGCACAATTCGACCCCAACGTGCACCGCGCCTCATCGCACCGCGGCAAACAGAAGTTGCAGGCTAATTTTTTTTGCAGCCAACGCAATGCGGACACGGTCGTACGGCCCTATATGCAGTTAAGCGGGTCACCACATCGATCGGCAGCCCTCAATGACGCAGCAACAAACTTGGATCTCGGCATGTACGGTTGGTTTGCACTTGCATTTGTAGCCCTGACAGCTGTCTTTTACTTCGTCACGGGCGGAGCATCGACATTCGCCGGGATGGATGAAACCGAACGGCTGGCAGTATCGGTCGGCATCGCAATCATGGCGCTTTACGCCTCTCTCTTCTTCTCGGATTTTGTTGGCAATATCGGTCAATCGCTGAAGTATGCGCTGATCTGGCTGGGCATTGGTCTCGCCTTGGTGACAGGATATTCGTTTCGCGAAGAAGTCGCGATGGTGACGAACCGGGTTGCAGGCGAGCTCGTGCCGGCTGGCCAGGGCATCACCATTGCAACCGACAATAAGGAACAGCATTCCGTCCGCATCCGGCGGCGTCAAGATAATCACTTCCAGGCGCGTGGCAGCATTAACGGCCACGATGTCACCATGCTGGTTGACACAGGTGCATCGACGGTTGTGCTGCGCCCCAGCGATGCCAGACAGGCTGGCATCGACGTCGACAACCTCTCCTACACAATCCCGGTATCAACCGCGAACGGTCAGGCCTATTCAGCCCGCGTTAACCTTCGCCAAATCAACATCGGCCCGATCGTTTTTTATGACGTCGAAGCGCTTGTTTCCAAGCCCGGCAGCCTGAATCAAAACCTTCTTGGCATGAGTTTTTTAAGACGTTTGCGCTCTTATGAGTTTTCGAAGGATTTTCTGACCCTTCGCAGTTAGCCCACGCGTTTTCATGCACTACCGTCATGTCGCGTGCCAGCTGCCGCATAGGGCCGAAGCGTTAGTTGTAGGTGAGTTGCATGTCCGCTGCTACAAATCATCTTGTCAAAGAGCTTGCCAGCTGGGCTATTGCCCTCGGTATGGTCGGTGTCAGCATCGTCCATTTCGATGAGATCCGCGGCATGACACGAACCGTTCTTGGCATTCCGGAGCCGAGTGAGTACGCACAACGAAGTCAACAGCCAGACCGTGAGACCACCACTGTATCCTCCGGCGGTGGAGTCGAACTTCGGGCCGACTCGCGTGGACACTATTCGACAGACGCCTACATCAACGGCAGCTCAATCGGCGTCCTCGTTGACACGGGCGCAACAATGGTCGCGTTGACGTATGAGGACGCCGAAAACGCCGGAATTTTTCTTTCCGACAGCGACTTCACCGGACGCAGCCGAACTGCGAACGGTGTCGCCCGCATCGCACCTGTTACCATCGACGAGATAAGCATTGGCAACATAACGATCCGCAACGTCCGTGGTGCGGTGGCCGAGCCCGGACGGCTCTTCAAAACCCTGCTTGGCATGAGCTTTCTTGGTCAACTTGAGCGCTTTGAGGTGCGTTCTGGCGTCCTCATCATGGAAGACTAGGACTCATCAAAATTGCGGCGTTTTGACCGGTTGAGATCCAAGCTGGACCGATCTTCCATCTTCCTAATTTCCATCATTTTGTGTGATCATCTTTGCCATGCTAACTGCTTTCACACCAGAGAGCGCCGAGTATGCCCTGCTTGGCACTCCGGTCATCACTGCAGCTATCAGGGAATTGCAGTCGACCAACATTGGCTGTGTCACCTACATCCGCTAATTAATCTGACGCGACTCAATCGAGGGATCTCTCCATGCTGCCAAAACCGCGCGCTGATCTAAAGCCGAACACTGCCGACTTTGAACGCTTTCCGCAGGTCAAACCGACGGGGTTTCGCGAGTACGATGCGCGCTGGTTGTTCCCCGAAGAGATCAATCTCATGGGCCTCAATGCCGTCGGCATCGGCATGGCGAAACTTTTCGATGAACGCGGCGTGCCAAAGCGTATCGTCGTCGGCCACGACTACCGTTGGTATTCTGCGTCCGTCAAACAAGCGCTGATGACCGGCCTGCTCGCCGGTGGATTTGAGGTCTACGAC
>JAJFHI010000250.1 GCA_021775715.1 Hyphomicrobiaceae bacterium
CAGCAGGCCCTGCAAACCGCCATTGCGTACCAGCTTTTCGACATCGTCCGGCGTTGGCATCCAGCGCGTTTGCGGACCCGTTTCAATCATCACCGGCTCTTGCCCGAGCGCGCTCAGGATATGGCGATAGCAGGGGTAACCAGGTGACGGCAGAGCTACACGTGCACCTGTGTCAAAGCATGCAAGAAACGTCAGCACGAACGCTGCCGATGAACCCGTTGTCACGACGACCTGGTCAGGGTCGACGTTGACGCGGTAAAAGTCGCGATAGTGTTGCGCGATACGGCGGCGTAGCGAGGGCTGGCCGAGTGCCAACGTGTATCCCATTGCATCGCCGTCCAGTGCCGCAGCCACCGCTTGACGCGCTGTGGCGGGTGCCGGCGTTCCAGGTTGGCCGACCTCCATATGTATGACCCGTTCGCCGCGAGCTTCCTTTTCAGCCGCTTGGCACATGACATCCATTACGATGAAACTTGCGATGTCACTGCGTGCAGAGGCTGCAATCTCAGCGGGTTCAAAAAGCCCCGACTTATTTACCACGTGGTCGCACCTCAGTTATCGTCTGCCTCATCGCACCATTTATCTCTGCCTGCCTGATTTCCATGAACCTTCACACGTATTCCGGCTGATTATTGCCAATTGCGGATCACAACTTGCTAGAGCACTTCAGCCTTGTTGTCACAGTGGTTCAACGCCACCGATATATCGCTGACGCCACCATCCTCTCAACAGTCATGTGCCTTGGTCCTGCCGCATTATCGCATGCTGATGACAACAAATTCAGGGGTGGGAGGTCTCGAAACCATCGCGGCGTGCCATTATATTCCTTATAGTGCGATGCACATGTTGGATCTGGTACATCTGTCGCAATCAACGGACGGCAGCACTTGAGTTACGAAGGTGCGTAACGCGTTTTAGATCGACAAGGGTCCCAAACGGACAGCAAACGCCGTAGCGGCAGGTAACAGGCCATATGACAGCCATTCAGAAATTTTGCACGATCTGGCAGACGGTTCAGAGAAATATCATTTCCGTTAGTGTCGCGTTGTGCGTGGCGCTTACCCAACTGGCCGGTCCGGCGGCAGCACAGAATATCCCGCTCATTCGCGACTCAGAAATCGAAGACCTCTTAAGCAAATACGCAAAACCAATCTTCAAAGCAGCCGGCATCGGCTCTGGCCGTGTCAGCATGCGTATTGTGCGCAGTCCCGGTTTCAACGCGTTCGTTATCGACGGGCGCAACGTATTTGTGAACACGGGCGCCTTGATGCAGGCCAACACGCCAAACGAGATCATTGGCGTTATCGCGCACGAAGCCGGACACATCTCTGGCGGCCACCTGGCTGCACTTCGTGCGCGCATCCGCAAGGACCAGACACGAGCACTGTTGGCACAAATTCTTGGCATCGGCTTGCTTGTCGCGGGCGGCGCAACAGGTGGCGACACCGGCAGAGACATCGGAGCTGCCGGCCAGGGCGCGTTGTATGGTGGCACCGCCATTATTACCAAAGCGTTGCTTGCCGAACGCCGCAGTCAGGAATCCGCGGCCGACCAGGCTGGCCTCGGTTTTCTCAACAAAACGAAGCAGTCCGGCCTCGGCATGCTTGCAACCTTTGAGCGGTTTGCACAGCAGGAATACATCTCAGATGCGTACAAAGATGCATTTGTGCGAAGCCACCCCGTAGCGACAGCGCGTCTCGCACGTCTCCGACGCAATGTCGAGAACAGTCCCTTTTTCGGCATCAAAGACCCGCCGGAACGCCAGCTTCGCCATGACCTGATGCGCGGCAAGCTCTCTGGCTATTTGGAATCACCGGCCGCCGTCTTTAATCGCTACACCCGCGAAAATAAGACGTTGCCCGCGCGCTACGCCCGCGCCATTGCAACCTTCTTCAGGGGTGGACCAAACGGCCTGCAATCAGCATTGGCCCAGACCGATGCCTTGATCGCCACCAAGCCAAACTACGCCTACTTCTGGGAGCTCAAAGGTGACTTCTTGATGCGGTCGGGCCGCCAGCGTGAAGCCGTCGGACCGCTTAAGAAGGCCCTCAAACTTGCCGGTGATGCTCCGTTGATCCGCGTACAACTGGCACAAGCGCTGCAGGGATCAAAGTCACAGAACGACATCGCACAATCAGTTAAGCTGCTGAAAAAATCGCTTGAGTCCGACAAAAACCCACAGGCCTATCGCTTACTTGCAAACGCCTACTACAAACAGGGTCGGCGCCCTCGGGCCGATGCAATGATCGCCCAGGCTCATTTCCTCAGTGGCCGCTTGAAAGATGCCAAGCTGTTTGCCAAGCGCGCGCAGAGCAAACTCAAGGCTGGCTCACCCGAATGGCTCAACAACGACGACATTATTAATTTCAAGACACCTAAAAATTAAGTGGCATTAAATTGCTCATAAGATAGCTTAGCCTCGAAATCGCTAACGCCAACAAAGCGCTGACCGCTGGAGACGAAGAAAAATGACGACGAAGAATGAAACACAATCACCGGCGAAAACCTCACGTAACCTCGTCATCGTCGCGTTGCTGTTTGTGGCTGCCGCTTTTGGCACCATAATCTCCTACAAAATGCGAAGCACAAACACGACTGCAATCGTGGATGCCGGTTCGAATGCGATCGCCGCGAAGGCTGCAACTACGGTCAACGCTGTAACAACACAAATTGCAGCAAACGCGACCACGTCGTTTTCTGACAAACAAAAAACTGACATTGAAAGCATCATACGCGCTTACTTGTTGAAAAACCCACAGCTGATGCTTGAAGTGCAGACAGCGCTTGACGCTCAACTTCAGGCCGACGCTCAGAAAAAAGCCAAGGCAGCGGTCGCGGAAAATGCGTCGAGCCTTTACAAGCGCACAGACGCACCAATGGCTGGTAAAAAAGACGGCGACGTAACCGTGGTCGAATTCTTTGACTACAACTGCGGCTACTGCAAACGCGGACTTGGCGAACTCGTCAAATTGATGGACTCCGACAAAAACGTGCGCGTTGTCTTCAAAGAACTGCCGATTTTGTCAAAGGGATCTGAGGAAGCCGCACGCGTTGCGCTTGCTGCAAAAATGCAGAACAAATATTGGGATGTGCACCGCGCGCTACTGGAGCACCGCGGGCAGGCCAATAAGGAAACTGCATTGAAGATCGCCGAAAAGCTCGGTCTCGACATGACAAAGCTCAAAACAGATATGGACAGCGATGTGGTGACGAAAGAGATCACCTTGGTCCGTCAGTTGGCCGACAAGATGGGCGTCAACGGCACTCCGCACTTTTTGGTTGGTGACAAGTCAATCCCTGGCGCGCCTGACGACCTTTACGAGCAGCTGAAAGCCAACATTGCTGACATCCGCAAAAACGGCTGCGACGTCTGCTAACAAGTTGGGGCACCGGGCTTTATGCCCGGCCTTTGCCCATTGGCGAGGCCAGACAGAAATTGTTTGGCGCCGCACGCGCGCCGTTTATCGCCCGCACAAATCGTCAGTCCGCAGATATTCCATGGTTCGGGCACCGTCTGGCCTTCCGTCACGATCACAAACCTGATAAACCAGCCGGAAATTTGCGCAAATTCGGGGCGGCACCTAAGTGCAGGCCGCACGGAGCGTGACACCCACCACGTTCAATCGCCCGCATCCGGCGGTAACCTCCAAATAAAGAGCCTCATGGTCAAACCGATCTTCATTCTCAACGGCCCAAATCTCAACATGCTCGGCAAACGCGAGCCGGAGATCTATGGCCACCAGACCTTGGGCGATCTCGAAAAGATGTGTGCAGGGCGTGCCAAAGATCTCGGCCACACAATCGATTTCCGACAATCGAACACAGAAGGCGAATTGATCGGCTGGATTCAGGAGGCACGCGAGGCCGCGGCGGGCATTATTATTAACGCCGCAGGCCTGACCCACACGTCAATTGCGCTGCTCGATGCCTTGCAGGCTGCGGAACGGCCCGTGATCGAAGTCCACCTGTCCAACATATTTCGCCGCGAGACATACCGGCATCACTCGTATATCTCATTAGGTGCAAATGGCGTTATATGCGGGCTTGGGGCGAAGGGCTATGAATTGGCACTAGAG
>JAJFHI010000026.1 GCA_021775715.1 Hyphomicrobiaceae bacterium
GCGTAGCCAAAGTGGCGCGCTTGCAACGATGTATGCAAGCCAAAAATGCCGTTGTCACGGGGTTTTTTGACGTTTTCCCGCAATTGACCTGGGGCAAATGTGCTCGGTGATGGTGCGGTCGTGGGGTTACTTTGCCGCCTCCTACGCTGTGCGGGGAGTGGCGAATCACCTTACGGCATGGGCATTTCTGGCACTTTGACCTGCGAAAGTGCTGACACGCGCGCGTGTCGGCTTCCGCGGAAAACCCAGCAATGATAAGGTGTTTCACGTCGTCCTAGGGGCGGCGGTGTTGGTGTGAAGGGTGTTATCGCGCCTGCGCGTAACTAAGTACCGAGGGGGGCGTCGTGTTTCGGATCCTGATGTCGACTGGCAATATTTTCATCTCGTTGGTGCTTGGCGCGCTGGCGTTTGGCTTCGTGTTCATAAAGTTCCCGGAGACCATGTCGCACATTCTCGATGCAGCCTCTGCGCTCAAGGCGTGGCTTACATCGCTTGGATTGTCGAACGAGTATAACAATTGGATGCGGGTTCTGCTTGAAGAACGCCAGCTTGTCTTCATGGGTTTCACGATCATGATGCGCTTGTTGTTATCGCTGGTCACGTATTCCGTCTCGCGGCTTTTCGATCGATCTTGATCGACCAGCTAGGACGTGCTTGGGCACAGACACGTGCGGCGCAATATAGTTAACGGAGCGTTAGCACTCTTTCGCTTATATTACGCAGAGATGCGGTGTGCGGACCTTGGTCGTGCACCGATCTTATGTGGGCATTCGTGTTGGAGTTTCTCGGAGTATGGGCCTGTTCCGTCGCAAACGGAAAGACGCGTCGAAAGATGTCGAGGCGCAAGGCTTGGGACACTCGCAGGCACCGAATGTGTTGCAGTCTTTCGGTGAAGTTGTCCCCTCATTCGAGCCCGCACCACCGGCCACACCCGTTTACATGGCAGCACCCTATACCGTTGCGGCCCCGGCAACGCAGCCCGTTTATCAGGCTCAAGATCACCACACGACCGGTACTGCCGATCCGAACCTGCAGGCTCTTAGCGACGAAAAACCGAAGCGTCAGCGTTGGTTTTCGTGGAAAGTTCGACTGTTCTTCGGTTTGCCGCTGGCGCTTGCAGCTCTTGGCGGCATCGCGTTTGGTTGCATGCTCGTTTACTACACGATGGTGTTTCCAGATCCGCTGAAGTTGCAGCACAAAGAGCGTGCTCCGGTTATCCGCATTCTGGCGCGCGATGGCTCGGTGTTGTCGAAGCGCGGGACGGCGCATGACTACATGCCGTTGATCATGCTGCCCCGACACGTCATCGATGCTGTTGTTGCAACGGAAGATCGTCGGTTTTTCAGCCACTGGGGCTTTGATCCGGCAGGGCTTTTGCGCGCGACATTCGCCAATATGCGCGCCGGCCGGTTTGTCCAGGGAGGGTCAACGCTGACCCAGCAACTTGCCAAGAACCTTTTTCTTAGCCGCGAACGCACGATCAGGCGCAAACTGGAAGAGTTGGCATTGGCGACATGGCTGGAAGTGCGTCTGACAAAGGAAGATATTCTCGAACTTTACCTCAATCGTGTCTATTTCGGTGGTGGCGCATATGGGATCGAGGCGGCTGCGCAGCGCTATTACGACAAATCAGCACGGTCCTTATCGATTGCTGAAGCGGCCGTAATTGCAGGCCTTTTGAAAGCGCCGTCTCGGTATTCGCCAACTGCCAGTCCAACGGCCGCACGCCGACGGGGCCGCAGCGTGTTGAACAAAATGCGTTTGGCGAAGGTCATAACTCATCAGCAATACAAGAACGCAACGGCCGACGTTGTGCGCTTTGCCAAGCGCAAAGAAACAAGCCGACGGAATGCTGCGGCTTATGCAATCGACTATATTCTTTCGCGGATGCCGGGACTGATCACGGGCAATCACCGTGAGATCGTCGTAGAGACGACGCTTGATGCCGATCTGCAGAAAGTATCGCAAGATGCGGTGCTGAAGGTATTGGCGGGCAAGGCGAAAGAGCAGCGCGCCAATCAGGCAGCCCTTGTCCTGTTGGATTCAGACGGTTCTATCCGTGCCATGGTCGGCGGCCGGTCCCACACTGAGAGCCAGTTCAACCGTGCCGTTAAGGCGCGTCGCCAGCCCGGTTCAGCCTTCAAGCCGTTTGTCTATCTGGCGGCCCTTGAAAACGGCCTGACGCCCGACAGCACAACCTACGATCTGCCGATCAAGGTGGATGGTTGGGCGCCAAGAAATGGCAGCGGGACATATCAAGGGGCCGTGTCGTTGCGCTATGCGCTGGCAAAATCGATCAACACCGTTGCTGTTCGATTGAACCAGGAAGTTGGTTCTGGACGGGTCATCGCAACAGCTCAACGCCTTGGTATCAATTCCAAGCTCCGCCCCGAACCCTCGTTGGCGCTGGGTACATCCGAAGTAAATCTGCTTGAGCTAACCGGGGCTTACACCGTGTTTGCAAACGGCGGCTACCCTGTCGAACCGTTCGCAATCCGTCGTGTTAGAACCAATACCGGGCGTGTGCTTTATGCACGTTTAGGCGCACCGACCACGCCGATCGTTGCCGTTGAGCATGTCGGTGCCATGAACGACATGTTAAATGCGGCCCTTGTTGTCGGAACCGGACGGCGTGCCGGTTTGCCACGTCATCCGGCAGCGGGCAAAACCGGTACAAGCCAGCAGTTCCGCGATGCCTGGTTTGTTGGTTACAGTGCCCATATGGCGGCAGGTGTCTGGCTTGGCAATGACAACGGTCGCACGATGGATAAGGTAATGGGCGGCAGTTTTCCGGCCGAGATCTGGCGCACCGTGATGATGGCGGCCCACGAAGGCAAGGCACCGCTGGCGCTGCCGGGCACATTGCGCGCAGCGACCAGTGTGTCATCGCAGCGGTTCAAGCAGATTTATCGTGCCCGCGATCGGTTGTCTGACAAAACCGTTCGTCTTCCGGGGCAACAGCCAAATCCTGTGGCGGCCAACAAGCCCGCAAAGCTTCAAGAAGTTCTGCCATGGCAAATAAGACCGAAGTCCAGGCGTAAAGTGGTGGTAAAACCTCTGCGGTCCGTTCCAGCACCCGTGCGGACACCTTCGGCAAAGCGCTCCCCGAAGCCATCTAAATCAAAACGACCTGACCTGCCGATCAGCGAAGACTTCATTGCGCGTGCTCTGGCGATCGCTCCAGATGGCGCGCGCGGCCAGCAGATAACCCGTCAGGTTGAAAGGCGTCGTGCCCCGACGCCTGTTCCAAAGCCCGCAGCCCCGGCAGCACCACGACCGATGTCAGCAGTGCAAGGCTACGACGCTATTGCAGCGCAGATCGAAGCGATGTCGCATGAAGACAAGTTGATTGAGGGACCGAGGCGCGCTGTGCCACCCAGGCGACCGCGCGGGATGATGACGCTTGGCGGCGGACAATAGCGATACAAATAGACGCTTGGTTTCTTGTTTGAGCTAGCCTTTGGTGCCGTAGCGATGCAGATCCATGCCGTAAATCTGCAGCCATTCCTTAGCTTCGCCCATGCGGGGCATCGTGTGTTGGACAAGAGCCCAGAACTTCGGCCCATGGTTCATCTCAGCGAGATGGGCAACCTCATGGGCTGCGACGTAATCGAGAACAAGAGGCGGTGCCAGGATTAAGCGCCATGAAAACGACAACGCCCCCGTGGATGAGCATGATCCCCAGCGGCTGGTTTGATCGCGTACCGCGAGACGTTTTGGGTGCAGATTGAGAAAGCGTGCGTGGCGCTTTACGCATTTGTCGAGATCGCTGCGGACTTCTGAAAAAAACCAGTCCCGTAGGCGGCGCGGCGCGTGTTCAATCAGGCCGCCAACGCGAATTTCAGCATAAAGGTCGGGGCCGCGGTCGATAACCTCGACAGGGCCACCGGTTGTGCGGCGGCCATGAAAACGGATCAGATGCGGAATGCCCCGCAATGGCAGAATGGCCTTATCGGCGAACGGGACGTCTTCAGGAATAGCACCGAGGCATTTGCGAACCCATTCGATGTTGCTGTGAACGAATGTGCCAGCTTCACCGATATCGCAACGTGGTGGCAGCGTGACGATCACGGCCCGGCGTGTTCGGCTGACACGCAACGTCAACCGGCTCGCCTTGGGGTGATGGCGCACTTCCACAGGCGCCCCCAGGCCATCAAGACGTGGGTCGGTCAATGACGTGGATGTGTTCTTCGTCGTAGTCCGCTTTGCCATCGATCGCGCCATGCATGCCCTCGCTCGTTGCGATCAAAATTCGTGTCGAAAATGTATACGCCGCCTCGTGTAAGTCAAAATTGTGAAGGCGATGCTTCGATACGCGGACGTTTCCCGCTGCGTGCATCGAACAGCTTTGTAAGAGTTAGCTTGTTCGCATCGTACACGGCGAGTGCAAATACAAATAATGTTACAGTCGGTCACGAGAGTGTTGCGCCAGCGCCGCATGCGCCAATTGAGATACTGTCTTGCCGCAACACAGATGCATGACAACTTAAGACCTTATGGGCCTTTCGGCGAACAACGTGCGGCATGCACTGGCGACACACCACATGTGACACATGATCAGCTGCGCTCTCATTGCAGCCAGCATTGAGTTCGTAGAAACTGATGTTATGAGATCGTGATCAAATTACGAGCCAGCCGGTCAGGTTGACCGGCTGGTCCGCACATGCGTTAAGTCGCTTGATGGTGTTGCTGCAAACTTTCCAAAGCAGCCGTGCAACATCAAATCACGTTGGAGTTTTTCGTAGCTTGTCCAAAGCTTAAAGGCAGCCTTTGATGTCAGGCGGCGGCAACACCACTTCGTCCATTGCTTGAGTAGTTTGCAGGTGTTGCTGCAATAGCTTCAGCGCGCGGGTCATGCGTGCGAACAAACTGACCAATGCGTGGCGCAATGTCAGAACGAAACCGTGACCCATTGAAGATGCCGTAGTGGCCAACTCCGGTGACCTCGTGGTGATACTTCATGTGAGATGCGAGGTTTGTCGCGAGGTCAAGCGCGGCACGGCATTGCCCAAGGCCGGTGATGTCGTCTTTCTCGCCTTCGATTGTCATCAGGGGTACGCGGGTTATTTTCGTTAAATCAACAGGTTGACCATTGTGCAACATCTCGCCTTTGGGCAACTCATGACGCACGAAAACAGACTCGATAGTCTGTAGGTAGTACTCCGCTGTAAGGTCCATGACGGCGAGGTATTCGTCGTAGAACGTACGGTGTTTACCAGCCGAGTCCCCATCGCCACGCACAAGGTTTACAAACAACTCTTGATGCGCACTGACATGGCGATCCATGTTCATGGCCATAAAGCCCGTTAGCTGCATGAAGCCTGGGTAGACCATGCGGCCAAAGCCGGAATGCGGCCAGGGCACCGTTGCAAGAACATTGTCTTTAAACCATTGCGTGCCGCGTGTGGTCGCGACTTTGTTGACGGTCGTCGGATTGATCCGAGTGTCAACAGGACCGCCAGCAAGAATAATCGACTTTGGAACGTAAGGGTCGTTGTTTGCTTCCATGCGTGCGGTCGCGGCGAGGACAGGGACGGACGGCTGGCACACTGCGAATACATGCGCATCGCCTTCAAGAAAATGCAGCATGTCGATGACGTGATCGATATAGCTGTCGAGATCAAAGCTGCCCTGGCTTGGTGGAATGCGCCGGGCATCCACCCAGTCGGTGATGTAGATATCGTGGTCCGGTAGCAAGGTCTCCACGGTGCCGCGCAGTAACGTTGCGAAGTGTCCGGACATCGGCGCCACCAACAAGATGCTTGGATCGGCTGCCGCGCGATCATTAGGTATGTCGCGCGCAAAATGCTGCAGGCGGCAGAACGGTGTCTGCCATACAGTGTGTTGCTGCACGTCGACGGTTTGGCCATCGACTACGGTTTGGTTGATGTCAAATTCAGGTTTCGGATAATGACGTGTCGTGCGCTCAAACATTTCGCAGGCCGCTGCTGCCTGACGACCTAAGGCCGTATAGCTGAGCGGATTGAATGGATGGTCAAAGAATAAACGATAAGAATCCGCAGCCACGCGTGCTGGTTTAACAGCCGCCTGGCCGAGCTCGTACCAGTGGTAGAGCATCGACAGCCCCCGATTTTGTTGCCCCTAAGCCCCGCTCATGACCAAGAAGCGCAACATAATATTTTTATTGCGGTGCATGACGTTCGTAACGACGTCTAACACCGTTGTTTTGTTGCACTAGTAGCGTGCACCGATTCGCGGCAGTGCGAAAGAATCGATGACGTTTGCGTGCGATGCACAACCATCGTATCTCAAGAGGTGTGCTAAATTGGTGCCTGTTAAATTGGCAGTTCGCGCGATGGCTCCAATTCAGGCTTTGTTGACCCGTTCGTTGCTTCAAGGACGCCCCGACCCGTGCAGTTGACCATTGATACCGACGGAAAACCTGAAGTTCGCTCACACGATGCTAGTCAGCTCCGTCTTCTGACAATCGTTCGCCTGCGTTGGATTGCGGTTCTCGGCCAGTTGATCGCCGTTGCGATCGTTGCGTTCTATCTTGAATTCCCAATGCCGATTGGGTCTTGCCTAGCTTTGATTGCCGTATCGGCATGGCTCAACGTGTTTCTCGCCGTTCGCTATCCCGCGCGCCATCGCCTGACCGCGCTCTTTGCAACCGTGTTGCTGGCGTACGATCTCCTGCAGTTGTCGGCGTTGCTTTACCTGACCGGTGGCATCGAAAATCCATTCATGATGCTGATCGTGGCACCTGTGACGGTGTCGGCAGCGACGTTACGGCTCGCTCACACGGTTTTTCTAGGCCTCATTGCAATCGCTGTGACCGTCTTGCTCGTTTTCCATTACGAGCCGTTGCCGTGGGAGGAGGGGCTCTATTTTCAACTTCCCTTCATCTATAAATTGGGCCTCGTTGCAGCTGTTTCTGCGAGCATTACGTTTCTTGCGCTTTACTCCTGGCGGCTTGCGAAAGAGCGCCGGCAGATGTCCACCGCGCTGTCTGCCACCGAACTTGTCCTGGCCCGCGAGCAACGGCTACATGCGCTTGATGGTCTGGCGGCCGCCGCAGCCCATGAGCTTGGCACGCCGTTGTCGACCATCGTGCTGATCAGCAAGGAGTTGGAACATGCGCTCGGCAAAGATAAAGAACTGGGCGAAGACGTGCTTGTTTTGCGCAGTGAGGCCGAACGGTGTCGCCAGATCCTGCAGAAGTTGACCAAAAGCCCCAGTGAGCAGGATCCGATGCACGCGCACATCTCAGTGCACGAGATCATCGACGAAGCGGCGTTAACGCATCAGGGGTCGGAAGCTTATGTGTCTGTCACCGCCGAGCCTTTGCAGGGGGCCACGCCCGACGGTAGCAAAGAGCCAGTGGGCCAGCGCCGGCCTGGCGTGATCTTTGGCATTGGTAACATACTCGAAAACGCAGTCGACTTTGCGGACCGTCGCGTTGACGTAAGAGCAGCTTGGGATCAGGATCGCGTTTCAATCACGATCAGCGACGATGGCCCCGGTTTCCCGTTGGACCTGATCGACACTCTTGGCGAGCCTTATATGACGTCGCGACCTGGCGGTGGTGGTCGACGCAAAGGCCAGGGCAATGGGCTGGGGCTTGGCTTTTTCATCGCCAAGACGCTTTTGGAACGCTCTGGCGCGGCTATGACATTCGACAACCGGCTTGAGCCCGATCACGGCGCCGTCGTGCACATTGAATGGCCAAGAGGGGCGTTTGAGGCCGAGGGTACAATTGACACAATGGCTTGGCGGGCGAAATCTCCGCGCGGCGTCCGTAGCCCCGTTTGAGGCCGCGCGTGGTGATCTTATGGTGGACCATCGCGCGAACCAGTCGAGTGCAGCAAATCTTGTGGGCGATTGACCATAGCATCGAGTGTTTTGAAATCGCTATATTTACTGGATTAGCGTATTGGAGTGTTCTCCCCGTCCTGGCTGGGTCTAACAAAAGGCCGACACTCTTAATCTATTATCCAGAAGATGTGTTTGCACCTTGCAACTGCCAGCTATAAAAGGGTGCAAACAGGAGGAATATTAGGCAATGACTGAAGATCTGTCGTTTCGCCAAGATGAGCTGCCCGA
>JAJFHI010000251.1 GCA_021775715.1 Hyphomicrobiaceae bacterium
GTGTCGTGATCATAGATGTAATCGGCCCCATAGCCCTCGTCCTTCATGAGGTCCGTTGGGGCATTCAGGATCGATTTCGGTGGCGCTAGACTGCCGTGTTCCTTCGCCAGTCGCAATGCTGATTTATACGCCACATAGGCGCCGTTTGATTTCGGGGCCGTTGCCAGATAGATCGTCGCCTGCGCCAACGCCAGTTCGCCTTCAGGTGATCCCAAAAACTCAAAGGTGTCTTTCGCGGCCAACGCTTGCTGCACAGCTTGTGGGTCCGCGAGGCCAATGTCTTCCACCGCCATGCGTACGAGACGCCGCGCAATAAAGAGCCGGTCTTCACCACCATCCAGCATACGACACAGCCAGTAGAGTGCGGCGTCAGGATCAGAACCACGCACGGATTTATGCAACGCACTTACGAGGTTGTAGTGACCGTCGCGGCCTTTGTCGTAAATCGGGGCACGGCGCTGAACGAGATGTGTCAACGCATCGCGATCAAGGTCTTTGGTAGTGTCATCGGTAAACGCGTAGACCTCGTCGGCGAGGTTTATCATGGCGCGGCCATCGCCATCAGCCATCGCCTTTAACGCCTCGCGTCCCTCATCCGTCAAAGGCAACGTTCGGCCTTCCTCTTTCTCCGCACGCTCAAGCAACATTTCAAGCGCTGCATCCTCCAGACGATTGAAGGTCAAAACGACGGCACGTGACAGCACAGCAGCGTTCAACTCAAAGGATGGGTTTTCGGTTGTGGCGCCGACGAGCGTG
The DNA here is from genome assembly GCA_021775715.1 of Hyphomicrobiaceae bacterium. Lineage (GTDB taxonomy): Bacteria > Pseudomonadota > Alphaproteobacteria > Rhizobiales > Hyphomicrobiaceae > JAJFHI01. The sequence goes on from JAJFHI010000251.1 coordinate 757, forward strand.
ATGGTGCCGTCTTCCATGTGTGGCAGGAAACTGTCCTGCTGCGCGCGATTGAAACGATGGATCTCGTCAACAAACAACAACAATCCCTGTCCGGATTGGCGCTTGGCTTTAGCGCGTTCGAACACTTTGCGCAGATCCTGCACGCCCGAAAAGATCGCCGAGATCTGCTCGAATTCCAGCGCTGTTTCTTCTGCTAGAAGACGTGCGACCGTGGTCTTGCCGCACCCGGGTGGCCCCCACAATATCATGCTGGATATGCGGCCTGATGCGAGCATCCGGGTTAGCGCGCCCTCAGCGCCAACGAGTTGGTCTTGACCAACGACATCGATCAACTTTTGCGGGCGTAATCTATCTGCCAGAGGCCGCGGTGCGCCTTTTTCCAAACCAGCCGCTTCAAATAGATTGGCCACGACCCGCTATCCCCGCACGCGAAAGCGCATTATTCGACCCCTACGGCGCAACGCGACGGCCCAATAGGGCTGGCGCTCGCTGACAGCGGCCTCAAGATTACTAAGTTCTTTAATCGTCGTTGGTCCAACCTTAACAATCACGTCGCCCTTGCGCAGCCCGATACGGCTTGCAGCAGACCCCCGCCTGACGGACAGAACCACCACGCCTTCGCTTACGTCCAACTCCATATCTTCCGCGACATGTGGCACGAGGTTGGCGACACGGGCGCCATGAAACGGATGCCGGCCCGACAGGTTTCGCACATCATCACGACTGAGTTCCGGCGTCGCGGTCGGTGTAAGACTAATCTCGCGGCGTTGGTTTTCGCGAATAATTTGCAACCGCGAACCGTTATTAACACCCTTTGTTGTCAACCTATAAAGCACAGCGCGCGCGTCCTCGACGGCAAAGCCATCGACGCTGACAATCACATCTCCGGGTTTCAGGCCAGCATTGGCTGCCGGACTCTCATCATAGATCCGTTCGACCAGGGCACCGGCAACGCGGCTGAGCCCGAGCGCCTGCGCCAGATCCCGGTTCACAGGCTGCAACCGTGCACCAATCCACGGCTTGGCAACCGTACGGCCGGACTTGGCACTGTCGACATAAAGTCTGACGAGGTTGGATGGAATAGCAAAGCCAATCCCGTTTGATCCGCCAGAGCGTGAAAAGATTGCCGTGTTGATGCCAACGAGCCGGCCCGTTATGTCAACCAGTGCGCCGCCAGAGTTGCCCGGGTTGATGGCGGCATCGGTTTGAATGAAGATCGAATCTGATTTGCCGATGCCGGTACGCGCCAGACCCGAGATGATGCCGCTTGTGACTGTCTGGCCAACGCCAAACGGATTGCCGATCGCAAGGACGAGATCGCCAACTTCAAGCGCGTCGGAATTTTCAAACTCTAGGAATGGAAACTTCTCGTTCTCATTGTCGATCTTGATGATTGCGATGTCGGATTTTTCGTCCGTTGCAATTACGCGAGCGTCGAACTCGCGTTTGTCTGAAAGCGCCACACGGATTTTGGTTTTGCCGCGCAACTTGATGACGTGGGCATTCGTAACAATTACGCCCTCTTCACTGACGATGACACCGGATCCGAGCGAGGACTGCATGCGTTCACTTGGCCGCCCGAAGCGGTCGCCGAAGAACTGGCGGAAAATCGGATCTCGCGCGAAGGGAGACGCAAACGTTTTCACTCGGCTGGAAACATAGACATTGACGACCGCGGGGGCTGCTTCGCGTACAATCGGTGCAAACGAATGCTGTACAACAGCGCGTGACTGCGGCACGACACGATCACGCAGCACCTCTGGCGCGGCTTGTTGCGTCTCCTGCGCGCGGCCAATACTCGTGATGGCCCAAACGATTGCCGTGCCGACTAGGAATGCTGCAAGCACCCACAAGAGTGCGTCGCACAAGTTCATCGCTGCCGCTACGCGGGCCTGGGTTCTGACATTCGAGTTAATGTTGTCATTCTCGCGAACTGCAGACCGTCGTTTCATGAATAAATCTACTCTCAGAGTTGTTTCGTCATTGCGGCGCGTCAGGCCAACCATATCGCCATGGCAACAGCCACGACTAATTCTTAGGCCAGATATAAGGCAATCGGCAGGCCACGACAAAGGGGCCACAGTTTTCACGTCCAGACCGAAGTCCGGCAATTCGCAGCACACAACTAAAAACGCCCCAGAACGTGATGTCCTGGAGCGTTTGAATTCTTATTCCGTGTGGCCCGCCAAAACCGGTGGGCCGAATTTTCTTACATGCCTGGTGGAAGCGCGTCAGGGTTTGTTTCGCCCTGTTCAGCAAGCATGGCTTCGTGGCGGGCGCGGTCTTCTGCGCCTTTTGCCGTTTCATCGCGATCGACAAGTTCGATCACAGCGCGCGGTGCACTGTCGCCATAGCGGAAACCGGCTTTCAAAACGCGCGTATAACCGCCTTCGCGATCTTTGTAGCGTGGGCCCAGTACATCAAAGAGCTTCTTGACCATCTCGTCATCGCCCATGCGAGACGCCGCTAAGCGGCGCGAGTTCAAGTCACCACGCTTTGCCAGCGTGATGTACTTTTCGACGACGCGCTTAAGATCTTTGGCTTTCGGCAACGTCGTGACGATCTGCTCATGGCGGATCAGCGCTGCTGCCATGTTGGAGAACATCGCCTGGCGGTGGCCGCTGTCACGGTTGAAGCGGCGTCCAAGTCTTTTGTGTCGCATAAGGTCTTTCCCTTAGGTTATGGCTGGGGAGGTTCTTTGGCCTCACCTTCAGTCGGT
>JAJFHI010000252.1 GCA_021775715.1 Hyphomicrobiaceae bacterium
TCGTCGTCGACATGGATCTGCAGCCATGACGACGTTGTGCGGGCGCGGATGACAATCTGGTCGCCGTAACGCGCGGCGTTCGAGACCAAGTTTGTGACGGCGCGTTTGAAGGCGCGACGCTTCAAAGACACCAGTGTTGCCCTGCGCCGCTTTGACAGTTTCAAATCGACGTTTGCTGGATACATGTCTGCGTCGTTGGTGATGTCTTCTAGCAGATCATACAGGTTCACAGGTTCGGCCTGCTCGCCATCGTCGCCTTTTGAGAAGGCTAGATAGTCCTCAAGCATGTGCTGCATCTCGTTAACGTCGGACGTTAACGACTGCGTGCCGGGGCTATCGCCGAGCAACGCCAGCTCAAGCTTGAAGCGGGTCAAGACGGTTCTGAGGTCATGACTGACGCCGGCCAACATCGTCGTGCGCTGGTCAACATGCGTGGTAATTCGATCGCGCATTTGAAGAAACGCAACAGCCGCCTGTCGGACTTCACGGGCGCCCCTCGGGTTGAATCCATCGGGCACGGGACGGCCCTTACCAAACGCATCCGCGGCCTCGGCCAATCGTAAAATAGGCCGAATTTGGTTGCGAAGGAACATGATCGCAACCGTCAGCAAGATGATCGATGAACCAGCCATCCAAAGTAGAAAAATATGCGAATTCGACGCGTAGGTCTGACTGCGCCGCGCGATAAATCGCAACACGGCATCTTCTGTACGCACGCGGACCTCGACGTGACGGCTGTCGCCTACGGTGTCAATCCAGAACGGCCGTTTGACCTGGAAACCGATTTCCCGCGACAACGCCCTGTCGAGCAGGCCGAAAAAAGGTTTTGGTTGCGTAGCGGGTAGGTCGCTGGGCGGCAAAATGTGCAGCGACAGATTCAGCTGGTCGCGCGCGATGTCGACAAGTTTGCGATATCCGTCGTCGTAGGGGTAGTCCTCGTAGATTGCGACGATGGCGCCGACGTTGCGGGCAGTGGCTTCCGACAGGCGACGTGTCACGGCTTGCCAGTGGCGCTCCATGAAGACAAACGCGACCACACCTTCCAGAACAACAATTGGTGCGATGATGATTATGAGCGCGCGGGCATAGAGGCCTTTTGGCAGCAATTCGGCGATGGTGCTGAGTAACCAGCGGCGGATGCGCGTAAGTCGGACAGCGGCCCGATCAAGCTGGCCTTTCAAGCCAGCCGGGGCGTGGCGGTTTGTGTAGTCGCGCAAGAACGCCATGCAAAACTGCGGGCTCCATCCCGGCCAATTCAATCAGAGTAAAGGATATAACCTTTTCCGCGTACCGTTTGCAGATAAACCGGATTTGACGGGTCGGTTTCAATTTTGCGGCGCAGCCGGTTCACCTGGACGTCGATAGCGCGTTCGTTGCCGGTGGAATCGACACGCGCTAGCTCGTGGCGCGGAACCGGAATTCCAGGGCTGGCAGACAGCTGGCGCAGAAGATCACGTTCGCGTTCTGTCAGTTTAATAAGCTGATCGCCCCGTTTGAGCTCACCACGGCTTATTAGGAACACCATGGCACCCATGCGGACCTCATCCGAGGCTTCTTCAGCCGGTGCCTGTGTGCCGCGCTTTAATATGTTCTGAATTCGCAGAACAAGCTCACGCGGCTCGAATGGTTTTGAAATGTAATCATCGACGCCACACTCCAGTCCGGTGATGCGATCATCGGCTTCGGCGCGCGCCGTTAACATGCAGATAGGCACGTCCATCGTAGCGCGCAACGCGCGGGCAAAGTCGAGCCCGTTTTCCCCCGGCATCATTACGTCGAGCAGGACAAGATCGAACGACAGGCCGCGCATCGCTTTGCGCGCACACGATGCATCCCCCGATGTCGTAACGCGAAAACCGTTTTCGGTCAGATAGCGTGCGAGTAGGTCGCGAATTTTCTGGTCGTCATCGACCACCAGAATGTGTGGGGCGTCGTCGGCAAGCGTGGTCATTGTCTGGCGTTGTGTACTTTCACTGTTGGTCAGTTGGGTCATGGTCAGAACTCGCAGGCTCGCTTGAAGATTCGAGTAAAGAAGCAACGTGTTGTTGTTCATCCTCGCTGATCATAGCGAACAAAAAACGGCGGGTTCCCGCGTCAGTTCCAGGTCCCGCACTTTCCAGTGCACTCTTGATCCGGGCAACTTGCAGTGCTGCCAGCTCTTTGGCCAGCTTGGCGCCCTTCGGTGTCACATACAGCAATCTTTCGCGCCCATCCATCTTACCAGCGCGTTGGGTCACAAACCCCTCGTCTATAAGTTGCTTGAGTACGCGGGCCAAGCTTTGCTTTGTGATTTTCAGAATGTTGAGCAATTGGGCGACCCGTAGACCCGGCGTGCGGTGAACAAAGTGCAGTACCCGGTGGTGTGCGCGGCCAAACCCATAGGTTTCGAGGATTTCATCGGGTTCGCTGATGAAATCGCGGTAGGCAAAGAAAAGCAGTTCTGCGTAGGAAATTAAATCGTTCTCGCTGCTGCTGGGCACCGCATCAGGACCTTTGGCCTCACCGCCCACGGCCTCGTCGCTCGCAGAATCTTGCGGGCTCGTGGTTGGACGGCGCTGAGAAGTTGCTTGAGTTACGTCAGCCATGCTGACATATTTGCGGCCGATGCTTCGTGAGTGCAAGGACTTTCAGCATCAACGCTCGGCTGTTTGGCAGAATTTGCCAAAGTAACTAGCATTGCGGAGTGCTGGCAGATGATTTTGCCAACGGTGCCTTAGATCCTGATCTGGGAGTGGATCCGATTTGCTTCACGGCGTATTCGCTCCAAATCAACAGATGCAAAACATAAATCTCCGAGGCCTTGCGCCTCACCTAACCATGTCCAGGGAAACGACAAGATGGCAGACCTGATCCCATTTCACGACCGCGACGGCTCTATCTGGTTCGACGGCGAAATGGTCCCCTGGCGCGATGCCAAGTTACACGTGCTGACACACGGTTTGCATTATGCGAGTGGGGTGTTCGAAGGCGAGCGCGCTTATGGCGGCGAGATCTTCAAACTGGAGGAACATACTGCGCGCCTGATCGAAGGTGCCGGTATTTTAGACTTTGAGATCCCCTACACCGCTGAGCAGATAAACCAGGCGTGCCGCGATGTTGTGAGTGCCAACGACCTAGTTGATGCTTACATTCGGCCAATCGCCTGGCGTGGCAGCGAGATGATGGGCGTTTCGGCACAGAGCAACACCATTCATCTTGCCATAGCGGCTTGGAACTGGGGCTCATACTTTCCGGTTGAACAGCGGCTCAAAGGTATTCGCGTTGCCAACGCCAAGTATCGCCGCCCTGATCCGGCGACAGCCCCGGTACATGCCAAAGCCGCCGGGCTTTACATGATCTGCACCATTGAAAAGCATCGCGCCGAGAAGAATGGTTATGCCGATGCCATGATGCTGGACTGGCGCGGACGGGTTGCCGAATGCACCGGCGCCAACATGTTCTTCATCAAGGACGGTGTCATTCACACGCCGACGCCCGATTGTTTTCTTGATGGCATCACGCGGCGCACCGTGATTGGCCTTGCCAAGGCACGCGGCATTGAGGTTATCGAACGTGTGATCATGCCGGAGGAGTTGAAAGACTTCACGGAGTGCTTCCTGACAGGCACAGCAGCTGAGGTTACCCCGGTATCTGAGATTGGTGATGAGACCTTCACGCCAGCCGCAATCACAGAAGCGCTACTGGCCGATTTCATGGAGTTGGTGCAGTCAAAGAAGACAGTGGCTGCCGAATAGTAGGCTGTTGTCGGTTAACTGCTTCGCACGGTGGATGGCCGCTGTAGGGTTGTCAGCTCCCTTGAAACGTCCGACAGTTCACACCTCACGGTTTTAGGCATGAGGTTTGGTGTGATGTCTTGGCGTTTTCAAAATGTGGTTGCAGCCAGCGTAGTGTGCGTTGGATTGTTGGGATCTACGTCCGCAGCTCTGGCCCAGCAGGCGCCTGTTAACGTGGGGCGCGACTGTCAGACCGTCGTCAATTGTAATTACAAACGTGGCGGCGTATTTCGCGGTTGTGTGTCATCGTTCAGTTGCCGACGCTGCCGGTTTGTGACGGCGCGTTGCAAGATTGGCAATGACCGGCGCACATGCCGGAAGTTGAAATGTGGTTGGGGAGGTTAGAAGGCAGACGTATCTCGCGCGTGGGTTTACGACGCGTTTGACCAGATCGAACTGAACACCAGTCCGATAAATGCTGAAATAGCTGTGAAGACAAGTGCAAGTGACGTCAGCGACAATGAGAAGCCCAATGCCGGGCCTGCAAAGTACAACAGGCCAGTCCAGAACACGGCCGGGCAGATTGCAACAACGAGAAATGCCAATGCTCTGTCAGAAAACAACAAGCTTTGACCCGTCGGTTCGATTGTCGGCGAATGCGTTGTGCTTTGCATTGCAGCCCCAGCTTAATTGCGCAGTACCGGCGCGGTTCATTCTCGGAAAAAAGTCATCGTCAAGCATGACGTCAACTTACAGTTGCTAAGCTAACTAGCAGGTGTAAACGCTGTGTTAACAGCCAGCATGTGCAACCTCGATCACCGGTTCAAGCAAGTGCAGTGCAGCAATCCCGAGTTTTGTGACTAGATGTGACCAGGCGGTACCATTGACTTTCGACGCATTAATCATCGGCGGCGGCCATAACGGCCTGACAACCGCGGCTTATCTGGCACTCGGCGGACTTCGACGCGTTCTCGTTCTGGAGAAAAACAAAGTTGTCGGCGGTGCCGCTCTAACGGAAGAATTTCACCCCGGATTTCGCAATTCTGTCGCGGCGTATACGGTTAGTTTACTCAATCCGAAAGTTATCGCCGATCTCGAGCTGGCGCGCTTTGGACTTGAGGTCGTGTTGCGGCCTGCTGCGAATTTCTGGCCGATCGATAATCAACGCCACCTTTTGATGCGTGCTGGGACGGCTGAACGCCAGGAAGCGATCGCACACCTCTCCAAACGCGATGCGGCGCGCCTGCCGGCGTACGATGATGCCATTGAGCGTGCAGCAAGTGTGTTGCGCAGTTTGGTCCTGCAAACTCCGCCGAACGTTGGCGGTGGGTTGCGGGCTTTGCTTTCGGGTGGACGTATCGGGCGTAGCTTGATTGGGTTGAGCCTCGAAGACCAACGCCTCGTTGCAGACCTGTTTACCAAAAGCGTGGCTGACTTTCTTGATGATTGGTTTGAGAACGACATTGTTAAAGGCGCACTTGCATTTGATGGCATTGTTGGTGCCTTTGCTGCCCCCTCAACGCCGGGCACGGCTTATGTCCTTCTGCACCATGCGTTTGGCGAAGTGAACGGCAAGCCGGGGCAGTGGGGCCATGCGCTGGGCGGAATGGGAGCGATAACGCAGGCAATGGCAAGCTCTGCCATGGCAAAAGGTGTCGAAATCCGGACTGAAGCCACCGTTGATGAGCTGGTCATCGAGAACGGCCGCGCGGTTGGCGTTCGCTTGGCGGACGGCGAAGTGATCCGTGCGCACGTTGTTGCAGCGAACGTCGGGCCAAAGCTGCTGTTTCGCGATCTCATCCCGGACGACGTGCCAGCATCGACGCTTTCGCCCGACTTGCGACGCCGCTTTACCAACATCAAGACAGGCTCAGGCACCTTCCGCATGAATGTTGCGTTGTCTGAGTTGCCAGACTTTACCTGCCGCCCCGGGAAGGAACCCC
>JAJFHI010000253.1 GCA_021775715.1 Hyphomicrobiaceae bacterium
AATGAGAGCCTTCGCACGAACTGCTAGCATCAACGCCTGGCTGGCGCGTGGGCTTGGTCCCCAAGCAAGGTACTTGTTGGCTTCCTCGTTGCTCTCGTCGCCTGGGCGGCACGAACGGACAAGGGACAGGATCGTTTCGACTACCTTGTCGGGAACCGGGATCTGGCGGACGAGGCGTTGGATATCGCGAATTTCTCCGTCGTTTAGAACGGCTGACAGGTCAGCCTTCTCTGTACCAGTCGTGGCGTAAATCATGCGGCGTTCTGCGTCCAGATCCGGATAGTGGACGTCGATTTGCAACAGAAAGCGGTCAAGTTGGGCTTCAGGTAGTGGATACGTACCTTCCTGCTCAATGGGGTTCTGCGTTGCAAGCACGTGGAATGGTTCTGGCGTGGGGTAGGTCTTGCCGGCGACGGAGACCTGATGTTCCTGCATCGCTTCCAGCAACGCTGACTGTGTTTTAGGACTGGCGCGGTTGATTTCATCCGCCATCAAAAGCTGCGTGAAGATTGGACCCTTGATGAAACGAAACGAGCGTTCTTTGCCGGCTGTGTCTTCCAACACTTCGGAACCGATGATGTCAGTCGGCATAAGGTCGGGCGTAAACTGTACCCGTTTTGCATCAAGCCCCAAAACGTGGCCGAGGGTGTCAACCAACAAAGTTTTGGCGAGACCGGGCATGCCGATAAGGATCGCATGGCCGCCACACAGAATGGTAATCATCGACTGCTCGATGACTTGATCCTGGCCGAAAATGACTTTCGATGCTGCGTTGTGGGCTGCCTGAATTTTTTCAGCTGCCGCATCCAAGCGAGGCACGATGTCTTCGTCTGTCTGTGTCAATGTTGTCATGTGTTGCCGACTGCCGCTCTTTTTGAGTTTGTTAGCTAATTTCCACCCCGGGCGACTTGTGCCCTCACGAAGGGACGATCTGATTATGACGGGGTGAGGTCAAGTGAAGTATATGTAAGGAATAGGAATTCACATTGGTCGGAGCATAGGAAACAAAGGCACGTGGTAGTACCGACAAACACCGAAGAAAGCAGCAATCGGCTCGAAATCAATGGCTTAGCGGGGCTACTTGCCGCCGCAAAAAACGATCCGTTTCCGCCTGTTGAATCATGGGATCCGCCTTACTGCGGTGATATTGGACTGAGAATTGAAGCCGACGGAACCTGGCTTTATCGCGACAGTGCCATCAACCGCGTGGCAATGACGCGCCTGTTTTCCAGAGTTTTAAGGTGCGATGCAGACGAACGACATTTCCTGGTCACGCCTGTTGAGAAAGTCGACGTTGCCGTCGTTGACGCGCCATTTGTGGCTGTGGAAATGGATGTTTCGGGCTCAGGTTCTGACCAAAGGCTCTGTTTTCGAACGAATCTGGACGACGTAGTTAGGTGCAACAGCAAACATCCGCTGAGCTTCGTCACGGTGGCCCCGGACGATGGGTTGAAACCCTACATAATGGTCCGCGGTCGGCTGAAAGCACGGGTCAGCCGGGCATTGCTTTACGATCTCGTTGAGTTGGCCGAGGCACGTGTCATCAACGGTGTCGAGGTTTTTGGTGTAATGAGCGAGGGCGTGTTCTTTCCCTTGCAGCCATAATCAGTGCAACTTTATTTGTGCATCGATCAGTTTCACCTCAGCTGGCTTTATCAAGCGGCGGTGGGCAACCGTCACCTGAAACAATTTGCCATCGAGATTTTCGTACCAGAACTCAAGAAAGTTTTTCAGCTTCGGAAAGCGCGGATGATCATCGTAGTCCTGCCAGATGTAGCTTTGCAGCAGTGAGGGGTGATCGGGCAGGCGATAGAGAATTTCCGCCGTCGTCAGGCTGTAACCAGCAAGGGCAGATTGGAAGTCGCGATCTGTCTCAATCATGGTGGCATTGCTCCATTGTTATTCGATCGTGATTATCCCTGTTACATCCGGTCAAAACGAGGCCTATGGTAGGCGCGATTCGAGTGTTCGGCAAAAATATTTCAATATATTCAAGTGATTAGCAGCACACTTTGCAGACTGCTAGCAACTGAGCGTGGCAATGGCACTACCGACGCAAAAAAGAAAGGCCCAGCGAAAACGCTGGGCCTTGTCGTGATGACCCGGTCAAAACCAGATCCATGGCATGCCGGACTGTGATTAGCGCCGGTCGTTACTTGATATCAACGATGCCGGAACCATTGATAATGTCCAGAACGCGGTCTTGGTCGGTTTGTGCATTCGCACCGACAGTGCCTGCGCCGAGCGCGATTGCGACGATTGCTGCTTTGATCAGAGTGTTCATTTGTATTCTCCATTTGATCGGCCGACGTCGTCCATCACCAAATGCGTAAGGCGAAGAGTAATTGGTGTTAGCAAACGTCAGGCGTTGGTTTTGCTACTTTTATCAACGTGGGGCTGTTGTGAGAGGGGCGGCCCAGCGTCGATGTTACGAAGTCAAGATAACGAGCAGATCTGTCTGACGAATGCGATCTTCAGTTGAGATAGTCATCCGCCAAATGTCTCTGTTTGGTTTCGAAAGGTTGCTCGCTTACTTAGCGCCAGCGGTACCATTTGGGTGCAAGACCTGGCCTGTAGCGACGGCATCGTCGTAGGCAAGCTCAGCCTGAGCTGAAACGGCGCCTGCACTGAGAGCAATGGCGAGAATTGCAGCTGTGATAATGTTTTTCATGGTCTATCTCCTTAGCTTACTCTTATGAGCAATTTTTAAATTCGACGTCCCTGAGGGCGTCAGTGTCGATTGGACTGTGTTGGCTTGTGAAGCCGCTCGCTTACTTAACGCCAGCGGTACCATTTGGGTGCCAGATCTGGCCTTTAGCGACGGCATCTTCGTAGGCAACTTCAGCCTGAGCTGAAACGGCGCCTGCACCGAGAGCGATGGCGAGAACGGCCGCTATGATAATGTTTTTCATGATCTATCTCCTTAGTTTGCCCTTTTGAGCAATTGTGGAAGGTAACGCCCCGGAAGACGTCCCGAACCCGTATTGATTGTTGGATCCGCTCGGGTGCGGCAGTCGCTGCCCCGATGACGTGGAAGATAGGACCCGACTCGACGGATGTAAATATGAAACGCATCGTTTCGTAATAACATCTATGAGAAATGCATGTGAGTTATCGTGTTTGAAAAACGTGAAACAAGCGATATCTCCGATGGCGTGAAATAAAATAAACGTCGAAATATCAGCTAATTATCACTATAATTCCCACCTCGCAATTGCGTGACTTCACTTCACGTACGTCACAACGTCGCTGCATTTTAGTGCGCTTCGGAGCGTGCAGAAAAGTGCTCAATACGAAACGAGTCGTACCGAAAATAACGGATCTGTGAACGCTCGTGTTCTGGCCATGGTTATTGCGGGCTCTGCTGTGATTAGGCGTGAGGGCGTTCTCGCATTCGTGTGATCGCCGGTGGCAAGATGGCGGTCGGAGCTGTGCCAAATCCAGGCGGGTATTAGCGCCGCCTTAACTTATTCAGGCTTTCATGGAGGGCAGTTGTGTTTGTAAAGGGCGTTTGAGATGTTTTTGTCGCGTTCCGGCTGTTCGCCGGTGAGTTGTCATTTTGTGCTGGCCCGTATCGCGGTGTTGGTCGTTGCTATTTGCCTTGGCGCGTGTAGTTCGCGCCAGGCTTCGGCGCCTGACCCACAACTCAACTACGTTGCCGCATCGCCACGCAACTATGTTCCGATCCGGGCTAACGTCGAACTTGAAGATGATGGCATTGAAGTGCAGCGCCCGCCGGTCCATCGAAGGCGCCGCGCACCAGATGATCCAACCGAACCGTTCAGCCCGAACTACGGAGCCATTGATCCAGGCGTAGCAGCCATGGCAAACGAGTCCGAGCCGTGGATTATTCCGGAAGAAGCCACATCCGACTTTGCAAACCCAGATGGGTCCTACACCAGGGTACCAGATGGCGACGTCGATGACCCACGCCAGCATTACGACGACGACCGGTAGTGTCTGTCTGGTTGAGTTGGAAGCAGAAAGATGATGCGCTACCGCCTCGCCACTTGAGCGGAGTTATTTTGCGCTACCGCCTCGCTACTTGAGCGCCGTTACTTGCAACGAAAGCTGATAAACTGGCACGAACCAAAGCCTAGAGTGCAATCTTGATCTCAATTCGATTCCACCTAAGTCTGAAACCCGCTAGATGATGATGGGCTCTGAGGCCGGTACATGAGAGGGGGCGACTAACATGAGCACAAGACCAACGTCCGGAAGAATTGCAATTGAGCACGTTGTACCCGTCAGCGATCGCCTGGCGCTTGGTCCTGAACTTGACGCAATCTTTTTTCCCGCAAGTACGACGAAGAGCTTTCCCGATGAGACCGCGCGGTTGGCATTTCGCGAACGTTGGCTAGGCCGTTATCTCAGCTCACAGGGCGATCATCTTCTCGTTGCCCGAGATCTGAAAGCGGATCGTCGCCTCGCAGGGTATCTTGTAGCCACGCTGGATAACCCAGGGCTTACGACACGCTTTGCCGACATTGGCTACTTTAGGTCGGTTGCAGATCTCACCGAAAGATTTCCCGCGCACCTTCATGTCAACCTGCAGGAAGACTATCGTAACCAGGGACTTGGATCTGAACTCATCACAGTGTTTTTGGACGTGGCCACCGAACTTGGTTGCCCGGGTGTTCATGTCGTAACGTCGGCGACCTCCCGTAACATTCCGTTTTATACGCGAAATGGATTCGCCAACCAACGCCAGCTCGAATGGGCCGACCACGAAATCGTGTTTTTAGGACGGACTCTGTCGGTGTGAGACCGCACTGTTAGAGGCGGTTGACTGTCGTCACTGCCTGCACGTCGAACGCTATGCTTGCAACAACATGTCAGCGACGTGATCGCCAATCGCAAGGCACGCTGTCAGTCCGGGGCTCTCGATTCCATAAAGTGCGATCAGGCCATCTTGGCCGTGTGATTCAGGTCCGTGGATAGCGAAGTCGGCGACCGGTTGTCTTGGTCCATATATTTTTGAACGAATGCCGGTGTAACCTTCGACGAGCACGTTTTCTGGCATGCTTGGCCAAAACTTTCGAATACTCTGACAGAACGCTTTACGCCGTTCCCCATCTTCATCTTCAAATGCATATGACAGCGAGTTGGTCCAGGAGAGGTCGGGCCCGAATTTGGCACGTCCTGCGATGTCTAGTGTCAAATGCACTCCGAGCCATGCACCGGTTGGCATCGGATAGATGAGATGTGAGAACGGGCACCGCGTGGCAAGCGAAAAGTAGTGACCTTTTGCAAGATACTGTTTCGGTGTCCGGTACGACTGTTTTTTTGTGTCGAGCGTTTCGACGATTTCCTGTGCGCCGAGGCCGGCTGCCACAATCAGATTGCGGCATGTCATGACATCGCCAAGCGCCGTTGTGATTTCAAACGCCGGGTGTCCGCAGGTCTCTGTTCGCTGGATGGATGATGCGGTCGTGTTGAGCACGATATGTCCGCCATTGGCTGTCAGGTGACCTTCGAGGGCCAGCATCAGCCCGTGACTGTCGATAACACCGGTGCTGGGTGACAACAGTGCGCCGACACATTCGAGTTCGGGTTCCAGCTCGCGCGCTTCAGATGCCGTGAGAAATTTGAGATCCCCAACGCCGTTTTTTTCTGCATTGGCTGCGAGAGCCGCAAGTCCGGCACGCTCGTCCTCGTTGCTCGCGACGACCAGTTTCCTACAACGCTTGTGTGAGACGCCGTTTTCTTCGGCAAATTGATAAAGTGCGTCTTTGCCAGCAACGCATAACTTGGCGCGGAGTGAACCTGGCGGATAATAGATGCCGGCATGGATGACTTCGGAGTTGCGCGAACTGGTCTCGGAGCCGATGCGGTCGTGTCGCTCGAGCACCATCACGTCCTGGCCGCGGGCGGCAAGGGTCCGTGCGATGGCCAGTCCAACAACTCCACCACCGATGATCAGTGTTTCAACGTCTGCACTCATGAATGTTTTTGTTTTTCTTTGGTTTTTTGCGGCCCGCATATAGCGATCCAAATAGGATTGTCCGCAATTTAACATTTTTGGAGCGATCTTCGGGATCAACAAACAAATTGAGATAACAACGCGTTATCCCAATTGAACACGACCTGCGACATGCAGTTCAGTGGATAGAGGTAACGCACTGTCGATAACGCCAGTTTTGACCCTCTGGGCGGTTGACATTTGGTGAGAACAAAATAAGAACAAATGCAATTACAACTTTGGGGCTGGCATGAGTTTCAAGTTTTTGCATTCCGCCGACTGGCATATAGGCAAGACGTACGGTGGCTTCGACGCAGACCAAGCGGTCGTGTTGCGTCAGGCCCGATTGGAGACGGTCGCGACGCTTGGTCATTTAGCAACGCAACATGACATTTCTCATGTGCTCGTTGCCGGTGACGTGTTTGATGCGCCGGGGCTTGAGGACGCAGTGGTTCGCGCGCTGCTCGTCCGGCTCGGCCAGTTTGAACAGGTGACATGGCATTTGCTGCCCGGCAATCATGACCCTGCCACGCCACGCGGTATCTGGGATGGTGTTGTGCGCCGTGGCGTGCCGGGCAATGTCTCCTTGCACCTCGAAGCTGTTCCAACGGAAATTGCGCCGGGTGTCATGCTGCTGCCCGCACCGTGTCTGGCCAAGAAGAGCGAGATTGATCTGACGGCGTGGATGGACACCGCCGAGACTCCTGCAGGGATGATCCGTATTGGGCTCGCGCACGGAGGCGTGATCGGGTTCGACACAAGTGAAGACAGTGATGGTGGGTTGATTTCTCCAACGCGGGCGCAGGACGCGAGGCTGGATTATCTTGCTCTTGGTGATTGGCATGGGTGCAAGCAGGTGAGCGCGGCTTGCTGGTACTCCGGCACGCCCGAGCCCGATAAGTTTCCGCGCAATGAACCAGGTTATGTAATTATCGTCGAGATCGACGATGCGGGCACTGCTCCGATCGTGACGCCCTTCACGACGCGCAAGTTTACATGGCAGGAAGAAGCTCTGACCCTCTCTTCAGTTGATGACCTGGATGGCATTCGCGATGTCGTGCGCCAACTGGGCGTTGCTGCACAGCTCCATCTCATAAAGCTGTCGCTTAGCGGACAGGTGACGTTGTCCGACCGCACAGCAATTGCCGACCGGATTGAAGATCTGGCAGCCCAAGTACACGTGTTAAAAGCAGACCTGAAAGATTTGAAAGTCGTGACGACCGAAACCGATTTGCAGACCATCGGCGAGGGTGAGTTGCGCGATGTTGCCGACCGCCTGCGTTTGCGCGCTGAAGACCCAACCAACCCGGAGGCGCGGATTGCAGCTTTGGCACTGCAGAAGCTCTTTATCGCAAGCCGCAGTGCCGGAGGTGCGGCATGAAGCTTAAGGCATTGCGCGTGCGCGAGGTTGGACGTTTCTCCCAGCCCGTCGCACTGGAAGGTTTTACGGGAGGGCTGGATGTTTTTGTTGGCGATAATGAAGCCGGCAAATCGACGCTTGTTAAAGCCCTGAAGACGATCTTTTCAGAGAAGTACAGCTCCAAAAATCAAAAGACCGTCGGCGCGCTGGTCCCCTACGCCGGTGGCGCGCCATTGATCGAGGTTGATTTCGAGATCGCGGGGCAAAGTCTGCGTCTGACCAAGCAGTTTTGGTCGGGCACTTCTGCGCGTTTGTTCGATCTGACGGCTGGGCAGGTCATTGCCCGCAATGCGGATGCTGAGACAGCGCTGCACAAATTCCTCCACGGCGCAGGTCGTGGAACATCACCGCTTGGCTTGTTCTGGCTCGATCAACAAGAACCACTTTCGCTCAAACCAGTTGATAAAGACGATCAAAGCCGGTTGCGTGATGTCATTGCCAATCAATTCTCGGATGTTGTTGTCGGTGGCGAGGCACTTGGTGTTCGCCGTGTCATCGAGGACCGCCTCAAATTGCTTGTGACAAAAGGTGGACTTGTTGCGAATGCCAATCGCAAGCCGCTAAAAAATGGCGATTGGGACGCGCGCCTTCGAGAGCGTGATGCGGCACAGATTGATCTCAATAAATTTGAGGCGCGATACGCTGAGGCGCAGGAACGTTTGCGAAGGCTGTTGGATATCGAGCGACGTATTGCGGACCTGGCAGCGCCCGCGGCCGCAACGCAACGAACTGATGCCTTGGCGATGGCCAAGAAGGTCCTTGCCGGGATGCAGGGTGCCCGCGCCAAACGCCAAACGGCGGTGGCAGAGCATGGGGCAAAGTTGGCCGACTTGAAGAACGCAGAGACAGCACACATGAAATTTGTCTCGCAGTTGGACCAGTTGGCCAAACTTGAGGCAGATCTCGCGACGGCAACCGAGGAGCTTCAGCGTGAGCGCCAAGCCGCAGCAACGGCGAGCGAAAAGCTGAAACTACTAAGCGAGGAGCACACCAGCGGTCAGGCTGAATTGGTTGTTACACGCAGTGTTGAAGAAACTCTAAGGCTGGAACAGAACCACGCCGGCGATGCGAAGCGTCATGACGAAGTTGCAGCGCGTATTCGCGAAATCGATGCCTTACTGAAAAAGGCGGAACAACTCGAAGCGGAGTTGCGCGACAACCAGGCAACGCCGTCTAGGATCGTAGCTCTCGAAAGAGAGCTGTTGAGCATCGACCAAATCGAAGCTCGCCTTGCCGCGGCCGCGCCGGAAATATCGGTTGCCTATGAGACGACCGCTTCGGATCGGGTCCTGTTCGATGGCCGTACCCTCGCCGAGGGTGAGACTTTCAGAATTGATCAACTCGCGGTTCTGATGATCCCCGGTGTCGGCAAGATTTCTGTTAAGCCCGGCGGGTCGGATGATGTTGTCGAAGACCGAAGGGATCTCGCTGCGCACCGCGAGGTGGCCGCAGAGGTTCTGCAAAAGATTGCTGTCTCCGATCCCGATGACGCCCTCAAGATCGGAAAATTGCGCGCTGACGCAGAACGTGCACTCAGCGATACGCGGGTGCGCCTGAGTGCCTTGGCACCACAAGGACCCGAAGTCTTGCGAGATGAACTGGGCCAACTTGCCGAAAAAGTTGCCGCATATAAGAAGGCTCAGAATGCTGTTGATTCAATCAAAACGGCAGTGGCAGAGCAGCTGCCGACGCTAGAGGCTGCTGCCGCGCGGGTCCGAGCATTGGACGGGCAGCAGCTGGATACCGCAGCCGCTCTCGAAAAAATACGCACAGAGCATGCGGCGGCGGTCGCTCGGGTTGCGCGACTTGAGGCGCGATCAGAAGAGCTTGGCAATCAGCAGGCGCGGCTAGAGTCCGAGTTGCCGGACACTGCCGCACGTGATGGGCTGCTGCAGAAACTGCAGGACGCACTTGTGGCAGCCCGAAGCAGTGTCGCCGTCGCAGATCAGCAATTAAAAGACCTGGATGAGGTTGCAGGAAGTGAGACGACCTTTGTGACGGCACAGGCAATCTTTGAAAAGGCTGAGGTGCAGGTGCGCAATGTTGAGCGGGAGTTGGAGCAACTACGTCTCGACAAGAAAGGTCTCGAAGGCGAGCTTACTGTTGCCGAACAGCAGGGCATTGGCGCGCATTTACAGGAATGCCGCGAGCGCCTTGAACATACGGAGCAGCGCGTCCAGCGTGTTGCCGATGAGGTTGCAGCGCTTGCCATGCTCCTCGACGAGATGGCGGCCGTCGAGCAACAAAGCCGGGATCGGTTTCTGCAGCCAGTGATGATAGGTCTTCAACCCTACTTTGATTTGGTGTTTCCCGGCGCGTGTTTGCGGTTCTCGCAAGACCTGTCGATGGCTGAGCTAACACGCAACAATCAAGTTGAACCATTCGCCAACATCAGTGACGGAACCCGCGAGCAGCTGGCCATTCTGGTTCGGATGGGTTTTGGCCGCGTGTTTGCCAATGGCGGCCAGCCCCTACCGTTGGTCCTGGACGACCCGCTGGCGTTTTCCGATGACAGCCGTCTCGGCGCCATGTTCCAGGCTTTTGAAGTCGCAGCAAAGGCGCATCAGGTTGTCGTGCTGAGTTGCCGCGAACAGGCCTTCGAGGCATTGCAAGGCAATCGCTTGACGCTCACTTCCTGGCGTCCAGACGCGGGCGCGTGATCAATTTGGTGAGCTGCGTCTACTCGTTCGAAGATAGAGATATGCGATGAGGCGGAGTATCGGGGGCGGGGGAGAACAAAAAACGTCGCGATCCAAACGGGTCGCGACGTTTTTAATTTTTAGAGCCAATCGTTAGCTGGCAGACGGCACCGAGATTGGCACAGGCGAGGCATGGGCCGACGCATCACCGGTCTCAGACAGCGGGTCGTCTGACCGGCGCGACTTGCCTTCGAAGTAAGCGCCTTGCTCAATTGCCAATGCTTTGTGGAAAACGTCGCCCTCAACGTGGCTGTTTGCCTGCAGCATGACTCGGTTTGAGTGAATGGCTCCCAACACCTTGCCACGAACGACAACTTCTTCCGCGCGAATGCCGCCGGTGATGCGTGCACGCTCGCCGATGATGACGTGAGAGCCATTGATGTCACCCTGGACTTCACCATCGATCTGCATCTGGCCTTTGGATGTCAGATTGCCGGTGATCACCAGATCTGGACCAATGACCGAGGGAGGCGCACGATCCGTGCCGTGTAAGTTTGGCGGATCAGAAGCTGCCGGTCGGGCCAGCGCCGCGCTTGGTTGGGATAAGCCAACATTAGGGGGAGTTGCCTGACCAGGCCGCGTTGCACCCATATTACCCACTACTTTGTTTTCTTCACCGTCTTGCTTGCGAAAACTCGTCAACATGCCGCCAAGGACCTCCAAACAAACCCTGAATTTGAAAGAGTGGCCAAAACCTAGGCGAATTCGCGAACTGGTCGACGACCAGGTAATCGTAGCATTTGCCTCCTACGATTGCACGCGGCCTTGAGGCCCCTTTTCATGATTTACCTGCCTAGCACGGATGCCAGAGTTGGTCACGCAATTCGATTGGTCATTTTTGCAGTGGCCGACCCCCAACGCCCTAAATTGCCTCGAATTTCCAAGCCTTGCCGCTGTCGGTGTAAGGCTGAAAGGCATCTTTGGCTGGCATTATCATCATTCGTGAAAGTCCTGGCCGGCAGATTAGACAGGCGGTTACGCACAATCCTGTTGATCGTATGATTTAGGCTGAGGGCGGCATGTTTCGGCTCCGAAGTCCGGCGCAACCCATCGACAAAAAGCGATTTTATTTTGTTTGAAATACCATTTTTGGAGGTTGCGGCGTCCGGTCAATGCATGGGCGGCATTTGGCACTAGAGTGCCTCGACGGCCGCGAGGACATCGTCGGCATGGTTCTTTACCTTAACCTTGCGCCATATCTTCGAGACCTTGCCATCTGCGCCGATCAGGAATGTTGCTCTTTCAACACCCATGTACTTTTTCCCGAACATGGACTTCTCAACCCAGACTCCATAGGCATTTGCCGCGATCTTTTCCTCATCAGCAATCAGACGGACTGTTAGGTCGTGTTTGTCGCGAAATTTGAGGTGGCTGGCTTCGGAATTTGGTGAGATGCCCAGAATTGCGGTGTTGTTTGCCTCGAACTTAGGCATCAGCCTAGTGAAATCTTTGGCTTCGTTGGTGCAGCCTGGGGTGTCGTCCTTCGGGTAGAAGTATACGATCACCGGCTGCCCTTTGAGTTCGGAGAGCTTGAGTGTCACGCCGTCGCTGTCAGGAAGCCTGAAATCAGGAGCATTTTTGCCTTCACCTACCATTGGTAAGCCGCCTTTCTTTCGTCGTTTTTTACCCATCCACATCACAAAGAATGAGCTTTTGGATATCACGAGTCAGCTAAAGTACATCGTGCGAAACCCTGTCGGGGGTCAAGTCTGTTTAGGCATAGGCCGGACTTTCGGTGGGCAGGTGGTGTCGCAGCAGCTGAGAGGTGCGGGACGCGTGAAAGCATTGTGCCACTTGGTATCAATAGGTTTGGTCACTTCTAACCGCTTTTAGAGCGATGTCGTACCGGTCGGTCTGCAAGGTTTTGCGGGAGCTGATTGGTCGAGTTTGCTTTGGCGATATTACGGGCATTTAATTGGTGCAGCAGCACAACACCAACCATGGGCACAGTGAAAGACCGCCTGTGCGCCCAAATCCTTATGTGGACACCGCCTATGGCGATCCGGCTGCCGATGTACGCCGACTTGAGCGTGGTGGCTTCGTCGGTCGGATTATGTTCTGGGCCGGAATGGTTCTGGGACCGATCGTTCTTCTTGCGTTCGCAGCACTTGGCGTCGGCTACTTTCGTCTGAGCCAGGGGCCGATCGTCCTCTCTTTTCTTGCTGAACCAATCGAGCGGGGAATTGGTGCCGAGCTGTCGGGACTGACGCCCAGGATCTCCGGCGTAGTGGTCGCGCTCAACGAAGACTACGGATTAGAATTCCAGCTTCAGGAATTGAAGCTGACGGACAGCAACGGGAGTGTCGTGGCGTCCGCACCGTCTGCCGCCGTCGAACTCAGTCACGCCGCGTTGTGGTCGGGAAAAGTTGTGCCGTCGCGTGTCGAACTAATCGAACCGCGGCTGTTCCTTTTCTATTCTAAAAACGCCGGACTATCGCTGAGCTTTTCGACGCCGACGGGACCGCCAAAACTGATTGGAAAGCCAGAGATTGTTGAGCGGCCCGACCAAGGCGCCGCCTCACGTGCTAAGTCCGAGCCGGTCGTCGTCTCCAGCCAGGGGCTAAGCCCTCCGCAGCGGATTGATCTTGCGCGCATTCTTTCTGAAGCTTCTGTCAAAGCTCGCAGCGGCGATAATGCCTCGGGACATCTGAAGGAGTTTGGATTGCGCGATGCGACGCTGGTACTCGACTATGAAGGCCAGCGCTCGGTCTGGCAGGTTCCGTCCTACGCTATTGACCTCGAACATCGCCAGGAACGCAGCATTATAACCGGGAGCGGACGTATTGCATCGGCCAAGGGACCTTGGACGATGACATTTCGTGCAGAGGCACAGGAGCTTTCTAAAACAGTCGGCATTAAGGCGTCCGTCCGCGATCTCGTTCCGCAAACACTTGCGGAGGCGTTTCCAGAATTGAGTGCGCTGCGGGCTGTTGAATTTCCTGTTGGCGGAGATGTTACAATTGCATTGACGGCAGACGGCGAGATACTAACGGCGGATCTCGATTTGGCGGTCTCACGTGGACGCCTCGTTCTGCCATCCAACAAGGCCGCCCCGCTCGATATTGCAGCCGGGCGCATGATCCTAAACTACGATGCAGCAAAAGGCGTGCTGGAGCTGCGCCCGTCGGCCCTGCGCACAGGTGGCAGTCAGCTTCAGGTCTTTGGCTCGATGACATCCAAGACAGATCCCGATGGGATTCGCAGTTGGCCCTTTGAGATCAAAGCAACGGATGGCTGGCTTGCCTCTGGCAACGTATCCGAACGTCCGGTCGCGATCGAAGAGTGGCAGGCGAAGGGCCGGATGTTGCCGGATAAGGGCACGTTGCATATCGACAATTTTTCCATTCAAGCCGCAGGTGGGCGGTTGGATGTCCAGGGTGTGTTTGACCTAACTGCAGAAGCATCCAGTTCGCGCATAACCGGTAAGTTCAGCCCGATGTCGTTGCGCGCCGCGAAAGCTTTGTGGCCGTCGTCCATTGCCGTTGATGCACGCGAATGGGTTGACGA
>JAJFHI010000254.1 GCA_021775715.1 Hyphomicrobiaceae bacterium
GCACCAAGCTTCAATGGAGCTGGAGCTTCGCGACGGCAAGCGCCGAGAGCAACTGCGGAAGCGATGGCAGCAATAAGAACTACAGTTTTCATGATCTAGATCTCCTGTGATTAAAACCCGTTCAAACTCAAATCCGGACTATCGCGCGATATGCGTTGTTGCCGGCATCTCAGCACCCAACTTAAGTGGAGCCGGAGCCTCACGACGACATGCACCAAGTGCAAACGCCGTAGCGACTACGGTAACGAAGATCAGCCCCTTAACACCCTGCATGGTCTTCAATCTCCTGATGACTGAGCGGCAGTAGCCACGTACTGGGGTACCGGTCACACCAATCGGGATCAAGACAAAGCCAACAGCATCCGTGGTTTTACGGCATTGTTGGTGCGAAAATACCACTCAGACACCATCGCGCCAAAGCCAAAACACTAATGATATCTGTGTGTTAGCGTCTGAAGCCTGCAATCGGCTTTCGCAAGTCAAAAACGGCTGAAAACTGCATGAGTTAACGCGTATTAATACCTTGAATAGAGCCTTTTGCTCCCGATACTGAATCAAACGACGTCGGAGCAAGCAAGCAGCAGATTGC
Source organism: Hyphomicrobiaceae bacterium (assembly GCA_021775715.1). Classification (GTDB taxonomy): domain Bacteria; phylum Pseudomonadota; class Alphaproteobacteria; order Rhizobiales; family Hyphomicrobiaceae; genus JAJFHI01. The sequence goes on from JAJFHI010000254.1 coordinate 590, forward strand.
AAGAGTGACTCACAGGCGTATTTTCGCAGCTGTGGCATACCGCTCTAGTTCAACAATGGTGACCAGGCCGGGTCAGAGGCATATGATGGTGTGCGGACGACCTGCTCATTGTAGCCAGTCAGGTCAACCGAATGGATGCGGGGCCCGCCGTTGGCGCCTTGACCCTCGCGGAAGAACATCAAGACACGGCCGTTCGGTGCCCAAGTCGGCCCCTCGTTGTGATAACCCTCGCTGAGAATGCGCTCACCGCTGCCGTCCGGGCGCATAACCCCGATCAAAAACCGGCCCGAGGTTTGTTTGGTGAAAGCGATGTAATCGCCGCGCGGTGACCAGACAGGTGTCGAATAACGAGCGTTTCCAAAGCTTATTCGGCGCGTGCCTGAACCGTCAGCGTTCATCACATACAGTTGCTGCGACCCTTCACGGTCCGATTCGAAAACGACCTGCTGCCCGTTTGGCGCATAGGACGGACCTGTATCAATGGCTCCCGGCACGTTGGTCAGTTGCCGCTTTCGGCCGGAAGCAAGATCTAGGTCAAACAGACTTGAGCCGCCACCCTGCTGCAAACTCATGACAATACGGCGCCCATCAGGTGAAAAGCGCGGCGCAAACGTCATACCCGGAAAGTCACCGACAACTCGTTGCTGGCCGGTTTCAAGATTCATCAGATACACGCGCGGACGGCCGTTGCCGTATGACATGTAAGTGATTTCCTGGCGCGTCGGGCTGAAGCGTGGCGTCAAAACAAGATCACCACCTCGGGTTAATAGACGAACGTTCTCACCGTCCTGATCCATGATCGCCAAACGCTTTATTCGTTTCGCCTTTGGACCGGTCTCATCGATGAACACGACACGGGTGTCGAAGTATCCTTTTTCACCAGTCAGACGCTCGTAAACCTGATCAGCTATCATGTGCCCGATCCGGCGCCAATTGCGGGAAGCTGTGGCAAACCGCTGACCGGCAAGCTGTTTGCCAGTCGCGACGTCCCACAACCTGAATTCGGCGGACACTCGGCCGTCATTGCCAGGAACAACACGACCGACAACGAGGGCATCCGAACGGATGGCGCGCCAGTCGGGAAAGCGCGGCGCCTTGTTCATGTTGGTAATTTGCTCGAGGAATGATTCTGGCGCCAACGCCCGAAACAACCCCGACCGTTCCAGATCGGCCGTGACGACCCGGCTTATATCGGCTGCGAGTTTGGGATCAACACCGACAAATGATGGTATCGCGATTGGAATCGGTGCGATTGTGCCCTGTCGCTGCGTACCTCGAAGTCCGGCATCTTGGGCTAAACCCGGCGCCAATCCGGCAATCAATACCAATGTGGCAGCCAGCAAGGCAGTGAGCTGAGGCAGCAATTTTGGCAGTCTTAACGTCATTCCGGTATCCACGCTTCCGAATCTGTCGAAGTTACATCTAAGACCAGTACAATGGCGATAGTCAGGGCAACTGGTATGCGCAATGGTTTCATAACCTGAAAGCGCATTAAAACCCGAGATTTCACTCAATTTAGAGCAATTCGCGCGGATCAAAGTCCCATGTGATGTTTTTCCATGCCGAATATTTGTCCGGGGGAAGGCGGAAAGGTGAACACGTCTTTACAGCACGCACAGCGGCTTCGGCGGCAATGCGGAAAACAGGGCCGTTTTGCGGGGATTGCACGCGGGGTTCGCCATCCACTGACCCATCCGGACGCATTCGCCATTTCAGCGTTACCACAACCGTTTCAATGCCACCACCACCACCAGGCAGGCGCCAGCAATCGCGCAGTTGTGCGCTGATGGCACCCTTGAGCAGGTCGATCTCACGGGCCGACAACACATCATCCGTGCCACGTCGTTCGCCCGCGGTCGGACCCTCGTAGTCGGTCGGCTTCGACGGATTTTGCGCGGTTTTAGGCGCGCCACGTTTATCTGGACTCTTGTCAATCAACGCCGCGATGCGATCGGCATCAAATTTCTGTTTTTTCTTTAGCGCAGCCTGTTTCCGCTTTTCCGCCTCGCGCTTTTTACGCTTTGCATCTGCTTTGCGTTTTTTCTCACGCTTTTTTTTCTTTTTGGCTTCAGCCTTTTTCTTTGCCTCTGCCTTCTTTTTCGCTTCAGCTTTTTTCTTTGCCGCTTCAGCTGCTGCTTTTTTTTGTGCTTCCAACACCGCGGCAGCCTCTAACGTCGCCATTTGTTTGGCGACCTCAGCGGGTGTCGGTCCGGGTGCAGGCTTTGGCTCTTCTTTTGGCAGAGCTGCCAATTTATCAGCAATCGGGTCAGGTTCCGGCGCTGGTGGCTCGGCAGCAGCCGGTGGCGGCGGTGCCGTTATCGGTTTTGGCTTCGGAGCTTCTTTTTTCGAGATCTCGGGCTTGGGTTCATCTTTCGCCTTGGCCTCAAGTTTCTTGGCATCCGGATCGCCCTGCTTCAGCCGCGTTAACTCCGATGGCGTAATGATCGCCACCGTGATCGCTTGGGTCTCTTCGGTGTTGAGTGGCTTAGTCTGCTCCATGGACGCAAAGGCCCATGCCAGCAAACCAGCATGCAACATCATCGATATGACGAACCCAAACGGCACGCGACCTAACCTCCCTGCTCGTTTTCCGTGACAAGCGAAACCTTCGTAAATCCGCCAGCGCTGATACGGCCCATGACGCGCATGATAATGCCGTACGTCACGCCAGAATCGCCGCGAATGAATATGGTCTCGTCAAAACCATTCTTGGCGATGCCTTTGAGTTTTGCTGACACCTCGTCCAACGGTACCGGCGTCTCACCAATATAAACGTCGCCATTGGCTTTGACCGTAATCGACAGCGGCTCACCGCTCGACTGCAACTGTTTGCTTTGCGCTTTCGGCAATTCAATTGGAACGCCGCCCGTCATCAGAGGCGCGGCAACCATGAAGATGATCAACAAAACGAGCATAACATCCACAAACGGCGTGACGTTGATCTCGCTCATTGGCGCATGGCGCGCCCGCCGCCGTCGGCGACCGCTGCCGCCGCCCTGTGGTGCTTTTATGCTGGCGCCCATATTTGCGTCCCGTTGTTTGCGACGTCTGTGTCGCGATGTTTCGTTACGCCCTAACCTCTGGCGTCAATCTGGCGTGAAACAATGGCAGAAAACTCATCAGCAAATGCCTCTAGCCGGTGACTGATCTGCGCTGAATCTGCCTGAAATTTATTGTAGAACACAACCGCAGGAATGGCTGCCAACAACCCCAGCGCCGTGGCAAACAGAGCCTCAGCGATACCTGGCGCCACGACAGCCAAATTAGTGTTTTTGGAAACCGCGATCGCCTGGAAGCTGTTCATGATGCCCCACACGGTTCCAAACAGGCCAACGAACGGTGCGGTTGAACCAACGGTGGCGAGGAACAAAAGCCTGCGGTCAAGGCGTTCCATTTCGCGGCTCGTCGTGACGTCCATAACTTTCTCGACGCGCATCTGAATTCCGCCGAGCGCTCGTATCTGACCTTCGACTGAGCGCTTCCACTCACGCATTGCGGCCACGAACAAGGCAGCAATTGCAATCGATTTACCGCGCGATAGCGTCGCGTAAAGTTCGTCCAATGACTGCCCTGACCAGAACAATTGTTCAAACCGGTCGGCTTCAATGCGCGCGCGCCGGAAAGCGAAAAGCTTTTCGACGATAATCGCCCACGACCAGACGGACGCCAGCAACAGGCCGACCATCACGATCTGGACGACGATATGCGCCTGTAGAAAGAGCTGAAGGAACGAAAAACCGGAGCCGTTCACAGCACCGAGTTGTTGGTTCAGCAAAATTGCAAAGGTCGTCGCCAGTGTCATGGTTTCATCCGCTTTGGGCCTATCCGGTGAGGCACGAAAACGAAACACAACAGCCCCGGCCAAATCGACCGCTGCTCCTGCAAACCGTATCCGTGTTTTGACACGGGGACAGCCCCGTTGCCCTGGCCAAGCCAACACCCCGTTGCTTGCACCCCGCCACCTTCGGCATGTTGCCACGCAATATGACCAAACAAGGGCCCGCACGCCCCTCCATTGGTGTGGCTTATCCCCTATTTTTAGGGCAGAGCCAGAACAAAATGGTCAAATTCGACAAAACGCGCCCAATACCTCCAATTCGCCGCAGCCCGTTGGCAGCAAATCAAACAGCTGAAACGCTTGTGAATATTGTCGGAGCCTCACGAGGCACCAAATGCCCGACGAATTTCCTCAGCAATTCGAATTGGCTTTCCGGAAACGGTAATCAACACCACTATTACGTCGGCTTCGCAGATCCTCTGACCATCTCGCGTGATCTGTTGCGTGAGCGTCAGACTGGCGCCGCCGATTTCTTTCACTGAGGTTTCGACGAGCAAAATTTCATCAATTCGGGCAGGACGATAGAAATCGAACGTCATTCGCCGGACCACAAAGGCGGATCGTTCACCGCCATCGCTACCGTCAATTAAGCGGCGATGATCGGAACCCAAAAGGCGTAGAAAATCAGAACGCCCCCGTTCACACCAGCGCACGTAGGATGCGTGATAAACCAAGGTCGAGAAGTCCGTGTCCTCGAAATAGACGCGGACTGGCAGTTGGTGACGCTTTCCACCGGCGTCGTCCACAATCAGTCGGCCTGCTAGATCGGGCCAATCAGCAGCACCATCAACAGGCGCGCTCGGTGTGGTTTTCGTCATCTTGGATTGCTCATGTTTTTGGGATGCCGTATTTGTGCCGATTGGCGGTCATGCGGTTACGTCTATCACGACAACTTCCGGCGGCACACCGAAGCGCAGTGGCAGACCACTTACGCCAAGCCCGCCCGACACAATAAGATTGCGTTCGCCTTCGTTGACGTGGCCATAAACGAAACGGCTGCCATAGCGCGAGGGAACAATCGGTGTAAAGCCCAGCATATTGATTTGCCCACCGTGGGTATGACCGGAAACCGTCAATGCCACCCGGTCCGTCATATCGGCAAACGCGTCTGGCTCATGCGCCATAAGGATAACCGGCGCGTCGTCCGTCACCTGCGACAGTGTTGCGTCAATATCGTCTACTCCGCGATAAGGGATAACGTCGGCGCGTTCCTTTTTGTTGCGTGGCCAAAACGCCCATTGGTCGCCAAGGCCTGCAAACCAAAAGTCGTCGGGACCCTTATGCAGCTTGATGGCATCGTTTTCGTAAACAGGAATACCGGCACGTTTTAGAGCTTCGCCGGCAGCTGTCGGCCCGGAGCGACGTGATTGCACAACAGTGTGCTCCCACCAATCATGATTGCCAAGAACGGCATGCACACCCAGCGGCGCATTGAGCTTTGCGAGGGATGCCGCCCACTCATCATGAGGGATCATCCTGGAAAACTTGAGCATGCGATGGCTCGGCACATAATCGCCGAGCAACAAAATCACATCCGGCGCGGCCGCATTGGTACGCGCGACAATCTGATTGACGCGCGCCATATTCATCCACGGCTCACACACGTGCAGATCGGCGACAACGGCAACGCGTAAAGCCAAACCAGACGGCCACCGCGATGGTGTCACCACATAACGTGTCATGTTCAGGCGAAAGGGCTCGGCCAGCGCGTAGCCGCCAAATCCTAGACCCGTCACAGAACACGCGGCAAGACCCTTAAGAACGGTACGGCGATTCAGCAGAGCAGGCTCCCAATTTTCGCTTTAGGAAAAGACATGATCAAAAAGCCAATCAGCCATTGCCTGTCTCACCTTCGTTATCGTCGTCGGCTGCATCAAACAGCGGAAAGTCGACCGATTGGCGGCGTGGGCCTGACAGCCCAAGATGGCGGTAAGCCTTCAACGTTAAGACGCGCCCACGCGGCGTGCGGCTGACAAAACCCTGTTGCAACAAATAAGGCTCGACGATTTCTTCGAGTGCGTCCCTTGGTTCCGACAAGGCTGCGGCCATTGTTTCAATGCCAACGGGACCGCCATCGTAATTGGTGACAATGCAATTTAAGTACCGATGGTCGAGCGCGTCGAGGCCTTCGTTATCAACCTCAAGCATACGAAGCGCTTTGTCTGCGACCTCCGCCGTAATCAGCGCAGCCTCTGCCACCGACGCAATGTCGCGCACACGGCGCAAAAGGCGGCCAGCGATGCGAGGCGTCCCGCGCGATCGTCGTGCGATTTCACGCGCACCATCGGGAGACATTGGCGCACCGAGCACGCGCGCACCACGTTCGACAACCTTTTGCAGTTCTTCAATGGTGTAGAAATTCAGCCGGATCGGAATGCCAAATCGATCGCGCAATGGCGTTGTCAAAAGCCCTGCCCGTGTTGTGGCACCCACCAACGTGAACTTGGCAAGATCAATGCGCACCGAACGCGCCGCCGGTCCTTCGCCGATCATCAAATCAAGCTGAAAGTCTTCCATCGCCGGATAGAGGATTTCTTCCACCGCGGGACTTAGACGATGGATCTCGTCAATAAACAAAACATCGCGGTCTTCGAGGTTGGTCAGAAGCGCTGCAAGATCGCCGGCCTTTGAGATCACCGGGCCCGACGTGGCACGAAACCCGACCCCCAGTTCCTTCGCCATAATCTGTGAAAGCGTCGTCTTACCAAGTCCGGGTGGGCCGGCGAACAATACGTGATCCAGAGCATCGCCGCGCTTTTTCGCGGCCTGAATGAATATCCGCAGGTTGGCCCGCGCCTGTTCCTGGCCCGTGAAGTCGTCAAGCGACTGCGGCCGCACGGTTTGCTCGAAAGCATCCTGTTCGTTCGGCACGGGTGTTACGATGCGATCATCGGTCATGGATTGAGGGCTCGGTGGTTGAGATTCGATAGCGATTCTATCACGAATATCAGCTCGTGGGGTCCGGCGCTAAATGGCCCCCATCAATCCGCCCGCAACAAACCGCCCAAGTCCATCGCGTATCGCACAGCAATCGCCACGAGCCCGGCAAGGATCGCCAGCACCGTCAGCATTGCTGGATATCCGAACGGCAGAAGCAGGGCGGCAACGGTGAACGCGATCACGCCGCTGGCTGCTGCAACAAACACAGAGAATGTGCCTGTCTTTAAAACAAACGGAACAATTGCAATGGCCGCCAGTGCCGACGGGATCGCCGACCACACAAATGCACGCAGGCCTATTTCACCGACAGGTGGTAACGCGGACGGCATCAGCATATCGAACTTGAACACCGGTGCCAAAACAACCACGATCACAACGGCCAGCGCCGCAAAGAACGGGCCGACCAGCGTGAACCCAAGAAACACCCAAAAGGCACGTTGACCGTTTGAGACATCCTCGTCTTTGTTCGATGTCATCTCGCCAACTCCTTCAAGCCACGCTTGATCAACTCTGATACCTGAGCATCCGAGCCAGCATCCTTCACAGCGGTAGCAACGGCCTGACTTGCGTGCGCTGGCTGGTACCCGAGATTGGTCAACGCTGAAATCGCCTCAATGGCTGCATTGTCAGCGCCAGATCCATGGCCGCCACTATCCACCGCGCCAGCTCTCGCACCAGCGCCACTGCCGGC
>JAJFHI010000255.1 GCA_021775715.1 Hyphomicrobiaceae bacterium
CTTTTTATTTCGCTGCTTGGCAGCGCATTCATAAATCTCGCATGGCTCGGGTTCTTCGACCTCAGCCTGTGGTGGGCTCTTGGCATTTCACTGGTCTACGCATTTGGCGTTTTTCGACTTGTGTGACGTCAAAAGAAATGGAGATGGGCGCTGCAACGCTCATCTCCAAAAAATCCGCATTAAAAACCCTATGGGAGGATAAAAAAATGCGAAACTATCTGTTGTTAGCAACGGCAACAGCCGTTCTTAGCCTCGGAGCAACTTATGCTCAAGCTGATGAGGCAGCGGCACAAAAATTCATAAATGAAGAAATCAATGGCCTATCGACACTAACCCCTGAAGAACAACTCGCTGAGTTGAAATGGTTCATCAAAGCCGCCGAGCCGTTTAAAGGCATGGATATCAAGGTCGTATCGGAAACGATCGGCACCCACGAATACGAGTCTAAGACACTCGCAAAAGCCTTTGCAGCGATCACTGGAATCAACGTCACGCATGACCTGATCGGCGAAGGTGATGTTGTGGAAAAACTGCAAACGCAAATGCAGTCGGGCGAAAACATCTACGACGCTTACATCAACGACAGTGACCTTATCGGGACGCACTGGCGTTACAAGCAGGCCCGCAGCCTTACGAATTGGATGGCTGGCGAAGGCAAAGACGTCACGAACCCGGGTCTTGATGTTGCCGACTTCATCGGCACGTCGTTTACAACCGCGCCTGACGGGGAACTCTATCAGTTGCCCGACCAGCAGTTCGCGAACCTGTATTGGTTCCGGTACGATTGGTTCAACGACGAGAAAAACAAGGCCGACTTCAAAGCCAAATATGGCTACGAACTCGGTGTGCCTGTGAACTGGTCGGCTTATGAAGACATCGCCGAATTTTTCACCGGTCGCGAAATCGACGGTAAGAAGGTCTTCGGCCACATGGACTACGGCAAGAAGGATCCGTCACTCGGCTGGCGGTTTACTGATGCCTGGCTGTCGATGGCTGGTAACGGTGACAAGGGTATTCCAAACGGCAAGCCTGTCGACGAATGGGGTATCCGTGTCAATGACAAGTCGCAGCCAGTGGGTTCGTGTGTTGCCCGTGGTGGTGACACCAATGGACCAGCCGCGGTTTACTCGATTACGAAGTACATTGAGTGGCTGAAAAAGTTCGCACCACCTGAAGCTGCCGGCATGGTGTTTGGTGAAGCTGGTCCTGTACCATCACAGGGCTCAATCGCTCAGCAGATATTCTGGTACACGGCCTTTACTGCCGACATGGTCAAGCCTGGTATCCCTGTTGTGAACGAGGATGGCTCTCCAAAATGGCGGATGGCGCCTTCTCCAAAGGGCTCCTACTGGCGGGACGGCATGAAGCTTGGTTATCAGGATGCCGGTTCCTGGACGCTGATGAAGTCGACACCAACGAAACGTGCCAAGGCTGCATGGCTCTACGCACAGTTCGTGACTTCGAAGACCGTTGACGTGAAGAAATCGCATGTTGGTCTGACGTTCGCTCGCGAATCCACGATCCAGGATAAGAGCTTCACAGAACGCGCGCCAAAACTTGGTGGTTTGATTGAGTTCTACCGCTCCCCTGCTCGTGTGCAGTGGACACCAACGGGCACCAACGTTCCGGATTATCCGAAACTGGCGCAGCTTTGGTGGCAGAACATCGGTGATGCGTCCTCTGGCCAGAAGACGCCTCAGGCTGCGTTGGATGCGCTATGTACAGCTCAGGAAAAAGTACTGGCTCGCCTGCAACGCGCTGGCGTCCAGGGCGATATCGGTCCAAAGTTGGCAAAGGAAAGCACGCTCGAAGAGTGGAACAAAATTGCCGTTGCAGCCGGTGGTATTGCTCCTGCTCTGAAGCTTGCCAACGAGAAGCCACAAGGCGAGACTATCAACTACGACGAACTGATCAAAAGTTGGCAGAACTAACGGCGCCAACAGCCTGTTGCAATATGGACAGTAGTCGTTAAACAGCTAGACGGGGCCCGGAGGAATTCGGGCCCCGTTTTGTTCCGGCAGATACATTTTGGGGCCAACAATGACTGAAGCCGAGATTTTGGCCGAACTGCAAAAGAAGTATCTTTGGCTGTCGTGTTGGATGATCCACAATGCCAATCATCTCCGCGACAAGGAAGACGGTTTGAAGGTTGGTGGACATCAAGCTTCATCGGCGTCGATGGTCTCTATTTTGACGGCACTTTACGGTGCGGTTCTTCGTCCAGAGGATCGCGTTGCGGTCAAACCACATGCTTCTCCTGTATTTCACGCCATCCAATATCTTGCCGGTCTGCAAACGCGCGACAAACTGGAAAGGTTCCGCGGCTATGGCGGTGCGCAGTCTTATCCGAGCCGCACGAAGGATATCGATGACGTCGATTTTTCAACCGGCTCCGTTGGGCTCGGGGTCGCCGTTACAGCATTTGCGTCGTTGGTTCAGGATTACGTTCGCGCAAAACAGTGGGGCGCGACGCTACCCGAAGGCCGCATGATAGCTTTGGCTGGCGATGCTGAACTTGACGAAGGTAACGTTTATGAATGCCTTCTGGAAGGTTGGAAGCATGGCCTGCGCAACACGTGGTGGGTGATCGACTATAATCGCCAAAGCCTTGATGGCGTGGTGCGCGAGGGTCTTTACGATCGCATCGAGGGTATCTTTGCTGCATTTGACTGGCAGGTCGTTCAGGTCAAGCATGGTGTTTTGCAACGTGCAGCCTTTGATGAGCCGGGTGGCGAAAAGCTACGGGATTGGATCGACAGTTGTCCAAATTCGCTGTTTGCTGCGCTGACATTCCAAGGAGGTGCAGCTTGGCGTAAACGGTTGTTGGACGATATCGGCGATCAGGGCGTTGTGACGGCACTGCTCGACAAGCGTTCGGACAGCGAACTGCACGAGCTGATGACAAATCTTGGCGGACACTGTTTGTCGACACTGACCGAAGCATTTCGGTCCATCGACCACGATCGCCCTGTGGCGTTTATCGCTTATACGATCAAGGGATGGGGTACACCGCTTGCCGGGCATAAAGACAACCACTCTGGTCTGATGACCAAGCCCCAGATGGCTGAATTTCAAGACGTTATGGGTGTTCCCGAGGGGCAGGAGTGGGACAGATGCGCTGGTCTTTCGGTCTCTGAAAAAGAGCTGGACGCGTTTATGGCGTCGGTGCCCTTCTTTGCAGCGGGACGGCGCAGGTACAACGACGCTGTCATACCAACGCCGGGCGTAATCACGCTGGCGGAAAAGAAATCTTCAACACAATTCGGCTTTGGAAGAATTCTCGATGCAATCGCACGTGATCCCGGGCCGCTAGCTGATCGCATTGTCACGACTTCGCCGGATGTCACTGTGTCAACAAATCTCGGCCCCTGGGTCAACCGACGCGGATTGTTCTCGACCGGCTCAATTCCGGATACCTTCCGCGATGAACAAGTCCGCTCGGCACAGAAGTGGCAGTTCTCGCCAGATGGCCAGCACATCGAACTCGGCATTGCGGAGATGAACTTATTCCTTTTGTTGGCCGCTGCCGGTTTGTCAAAATCGCTATTTGGCACGCGCTTAATTCCTATTGGCACCATCTATGATACGTTCATTTCCCGCGGCCTCGATGCGCTAAACTACGCGTGTTATCAGGACGCACGTTTCCTTCTCATCGCCACGCCGTCAGGCATAACGTTGGCGCCGGAAGGTGGCGCGCATCAGTCGATTGCATCGCCGCTGATTGGGATGAGCCAGGATGGCCTAGCAGCTTTAGAA
>JAJFHI010000256.1 GCA_021775715.1 Hyphomicrobiaceae bacterium
TCTTAAAGCGCTCAAAAAGAAAATGCAGCGTGAGGGCATCTTCCGTGAGATGAAACTCCGGAATTTCTACGAAAAACCATCCGAAAAGAGAGCACGCGAAAAGGCAGAAGCCGTTCGTCGTGCGCGCAAGCTGGCCCGCAAGCGCGCCCAGCGCGAAGGTCTGTTGCCAATGAAGGGCCGCGGTAAACCGGCTGCTCGCGGCAAGCGCTAAGCCTTTATCGGTTTATGAAAAAATTTAGAAGGGCTGGTAGTCATCGACTGCCAGCCTTTTTGTATTTTCGCGGGACCCACAACCCTGTCACCGACGCATCTGTTGCAAGCGATCGCGGTCAAGTAGCGAAGCGATTGCGCGAAAAAACTCAGCTCAAGTAGCGATGCCCTAGCGCGTCTAGCATCCACTTCCAAATCAACTGACAGACACTAACCCGCCATCGACGCATCTCTTGCAAGGTGTGAGCGGGTACCCAGACCGTGTGTCTTTGACAACCATCCGATGATTGCTTCAAAAGATCCGAATTGATCATGGTCGGTATGTCCGGCGCCAGGGAACGTGCTGATGTCTGCTTGGCCACCACTACTGGCGGCAACTTTGCGACCCATCTCAACCGGTATCACAACATCTGCCTCGCCGTGAACGACGAGCAATGGCGCGGTCACTTTTCCGATATGCTTCATGGTCTCGTAGCGATCCTTCATCAGCAGGCGCGCTGGCAGGTACGGGTAATGCAGCGTTGCAATATCGACGATCGCGGTATAGGGCGCATCGAGGATGACGCCCGCGATCTCACGACCGATTGTTTCATCAGCTGCCACCTGCACCGCCACACCCGTCCCCAAACTTTCGCCGAATATAACAATGTCGCCAGCGGCAACGCCCTGCCCTCGCACATAAGCATAAGCCTGCTTGGCATCACGAACGTTGTCGACTTCAGAGGGTGTTCCGGTTGACCCGCCATAGCCTCGATACGTCATCATGAAAATACCGATGTCACGGTCGGCATAGCGCGCAATGATGTCGGCCCTGTTGGCAAGTGAAGCACCATTGCCATGGAAATAAATCAAGGTTGGCTGGCCGAGCGTTGCTTTCGCATACCAGGCGACAATGTTCTGGCCATCAGGCGTTTTCATAACGACTTCACGAACCACAGAGCTAAGTCCAACACTGGCTGGTGCAACGCGGGCGGTGTCAGGGACGTACAGCAGCGCTCGCTCAAGACGGCGAACGCCGAAGAAAGCTGCCACCAACAAAGCAACACAGGTCAAACCCCAAGCCAATGCCGTTCCACTCATTCCTGCCTCGCCTTCTAAGCGTCGGGCCCGAACCACCCCACACCCATTAATCTATTGCTGGCGCCAGTGGCTGCCGAACGCACTGTGACGACTAATCCAGCGATTGTCGCTTCAACAACAACTTATTTTTCGACGGCGCCGCACTGCGTCAACCAGTTGTTAACCACGCCTGCGCAACTGTAGCGCGAATGCGCAATATAAGGGATGAGTATTAGTATGCGCCGTCTGTACAGAGTACCCGCGAAGCCAAAGCTGCTTTGCATTTGTGTTGCATCAGCTGCCGCAGTTGTACTGGCAGGATGTGCTGGTCCAAGCCTTTCCACGCGAAGCTTTCCCGCATTGACGTGGGGCGCAGATCCAGGCGGCACAACAACTGGCTCCATCGATCGCAATCAACAGCCTAGTTCAAATATTGGTGCGGACGGATACGTGCCCGAGCCACTTGTTGCAGAGGCGCCGCGTCGGGTCGAGAACCGCCAAGACCGATCACACCTGACCCCACCACGCGTTGTCCGACAACGCCAGGCCGTGCGCTCGCAACCAAGTGTGCGCCCAGCGCCTGTGATCAACGAAGACCTTGCCACGTACGACCCATTGCCGAGGTATGCGCGCGCCGATCGCAAGCGGAACCAATATCGCTGGAACGGTTCGCACCAACGTAGCTTGGTCGACAATCGCCCGCCAGAAGCAAGGAAGTCGGCCAAGTCGCAAGTGATCGTGGATGCCAAGGGCCGTCGCAGTGTTCGCGTCGCGCGTGGTGATACGTTGTTTGGCATTGCAAACCGGCATGGTCTGACAACACGCGATCTTATGACGTTCAATGCCATGGCCCGCCCAGAACTTCGTGCCGGACAAATCCTAGCATTACCAGCCAAAGCGCGCTGACTTGCAACACGCCGTGACTATTCTTCGTCGTAGCAGGCGAGCAGTCTCTTGGCGCGCTCAGGACCGGGTAGATGCCCCCACCGTGTGCCGCGGCTTCTGGCAAAGAAGGGCGCAAACGAGCTAACGTCATCACGATTGAACAAGTTGCGGTCGCGAGCATCCTTAATGGCCCAGCAGTCCGCTTCCAATTCGGAGTTGCCGGACTTCGCATACCAGTGTCCAAGCACATGATGCGCGCACTCATGGCCGTAAAAGAATAGGCGCAGCTTAGCCGGTAAGGTGCGCAACAATTCGGTGTCCATGACGATAAAAGGCACACCAGCGACCACCCAGGCCCGGCCCACGTCGCCAAGATCGCTGACCTTCATCAATTGAACTCGGTTCCCGCGCGTGTCGCGGCAGTTCACTTCGAAGCCGGCGATCTTCACGCTGATGCGCGCTGCGGCAAGATTCGATGGCCGCGCCATCAACGTCACTGCAAAGACGGTGAGGATAAATGTGAGCGTTGCAAACTTCATTATGCGTTATCCAAAGTGACGACCAACCGGCACCCTAACGTAGGATTTGGCTTTAACAACATAACGAAAATGAGAGCCGAATGGATTAGACAAAATTCGGCACATACATATTCTTGAAGTATCCATACTGAGATCAACGTTTCTCATACGAAAAAACCGCGCCCGGTTAGGAGCGCGGTTTCAGATTGTCGTCTCAAGAAATACGCCGTTTAGTCGGCCATCGACTTGGCAATCTCGTCCGTCATCTTCTTGGCATCGCCGAGCAACATCATCGTGTTGTCGCGATAAAACAACGGGTTGTCGATGCCGGCATAACCGGACGCGAGCGAGCGCTTGTTGAACATCACAGTGCCAGCTTTCCAGACCTGCAGCACAGGCATGCCGTAGATTGGCGACGTTGGATCGTCTTCAGCTGCCGGGTTGGTGACGTCGTTGGCGCCGATGACATAAGCGATGTCGGCCTGGGCAAACTCACTGTTGATATCTTCGAGTTCGAACACTTCGTCGTAGGGCACGTTGGCTTCGGCCAGCAGAACGTTCATATGGCCCGGCATACGACCGGCAACCGGGTGGATCGCATACTTCACCTCGACGCCAGCTTCTTTCAGTGTATCGGCCATTTCGCGAAGTGCGTGCTGTGCTTGAGCAACCGCCATGCCGTAACCCGGAACGATGATCACCTTCTGCGCGTTCTTCATGATGTAGCCGGCGTCTTCAGCAGACCCGAGCTTAACAGGACGCTGTTCGCCGTCGCCGCCGCCGGCTGCAGCCGTCTCGCCACCAAAGCCACCGAGGATGACCGAGATGAAGGAGCGGTTCATGCCTTTACACATGATGTACGAAAGGATGGCACCTGAAGAGCCAACGAGTGCGCCGGTAATGATCAGCGCGATGTTGCCAAGCGTGAAACCGATACCAGCAGCTGCCCAACCGGAATAAGAGTTCAGCATCGAGACGACGACTGGCATGTCGGCACCACCGATTGGAATGATGAGCAACACGCCGAAAATCAACGCGACGATCGTAATCATCCAGAACAGGAAGCTTGAGCCACCCGAAGCGCAGAACGAGTAAATCAGGACGACGAGCAGCGCGAACAGACCTGCGTTGATGGCATGGCGCATCGGCAGCATGATCGGTGAGCCGGACATACGGCCCGACAACTTCGCAAACGCGATGACGGAGCCCGTGAACGTAATGGCACCGATTGCAACGCCGAGCGACATTTCAAAGAGGCTCACACCTGGGATATTACCAGGCGAACCAATGCCGAACGCTTCCGGCGCATAAAGTGCAGCAGCAGCAACAAACACTGCAGCAAGACCAACAAGCGAGTGGAAGGCTGCCACAAGTTCCGGCATCGACGTCATCGGGATGTCGCGTGCGACCTTGCCACCGATAATGGCGCCTGAACCAAGACCGACAAAAATGAGCAACCAGGAGATGATGCCGTCAGGTGCCGCAACAACAAGCGTTGTTACGACCGCAAGGGCCATGCCGACCATGCCGTACATGTTGCCCTGGCGGGATGTCTCGGGATGCGACAGGCCCCTAAGCGCCATAATGAAAAGAACGCCGGAAACCAGGTAGAGCACGGCGACGAGGTTAGCAGACATGGATGGAGTTTTCCCCGTGGTTCAGTGCAAACGAAATGAGTTGAAAATCAAAGGTGGGCTGCATTACTTCTTCGGCTCTTTCTTTTTGTACATCGCCAACATCCGCTGCGTAACCATGAAGCCACCGAAGATGTTGACCGACGCCATTACGAGCGCCAGGAAGCCGAAGACTTTTGACAGAACACTGCTATCGCCAATCAGTGAGATACCAACTGCGAGCAAGGCGCCAACCACGATCACAGACGAGATCGCGTTGGTGACAGCCATCAATGGTGTGTGCAGGGCAGGTGTCACACTCCAGACAACGTAGTAGCCAACGAAAATAGCCATCACGAACACCATTAGCTGATAGACGAATGGGCTGACACCACCACCACCGGCCGCCGCGGCGTTACTGGCGCTGAGGCCCAACATCACAAGGCCAAGGGCGAGGCCGCGAACGAACGTGTTTTTGCTCTGCATTACGCTGCCTTTTCCGTCAGTTTTGGATGAACAACCTTGCCATCTTTGGCAATCAACGTGCCTTGGATGACTTCATCGTCCCAATCGATTTTGACCGCTTTCTCTTCCTTATCGATCATCAACGTGATGAAGGACAGAAGGTTGCGGGCATATAGGTTGGATGCATTAACCGGCAGATGCGCTGCCAAATTCAAAGTGCCGATAATCTTGACGCCACCGACGTCAACGGTTTCGCCAGCTTTGGTCAGCGCCGTGTTGCCACCACGCTCTGCAGCAAGATCGACGATCACCGAGCCTGGACGCATCGATTTGATCATCGCTTCGCTAATCAGTTTAGGTGCCGGGCGGCCAGGGATCAGCGCAGTCGTAATGACGATGTCCTGCTTGGCGATGTGCTCAGAAACGAGGGCCGCCTGCTTCTTTTGATACGCTTCCGACATCGGCTTGGCGTAGCCCGCAGCCGTCTGCGCCTCAAGAAACTCTTCATCCTCGACGGCAACAAACTTTCCACCAAGCGAGGCGACTTGTTCTTTTGCAGCAGGGCGAACGTCAGTCGCCGTCACGATGGCGCCGAGACGTTTAGCAGTCGCAATAGCCTGAAGACCGGCAACGCCTGCCCCCATAACGAATGCCCTGGCTGCTGGAACCGTGCCTGCTGCCGTCATCATCATTGGCATCGCCTGACCGAACAGTGCGGCGCCATCGATAACGGCTTTGTAGCCGGCAAGGTTGGCCTGGCTCGACAACACGTCCATTGACTGCGCGCGAGTGATGCGCGGCATAAATTCCATCGAGAACAGTGACACGCCCGTGGCCGCCAAGGGTGCCAGTTCCGCACCTGCGCCATATGGGTTTAGCATGGCCGCAACGACTGCGCCGGACTTCAACTTTGACAACTCGTCGACACCTGGACGACGCACCTTCAGCAGGATGTCGGCACCGTTGAGCGCGGCGTCTGCGTCTGCGACGATCTCCGCGCCTTTGTCCTTGTATTCCTCATCAGAGAAATGAGAGCGCACGCCCGCGCCCTGCGCGATCTTTACTGTGCATCCAAGAGCGGTGAACTTCTTGACGGTGTCGGGCGACACCGCGACACGTGGTTCGTCAGCATCTTCTGCGGTGACTGCGATCGTGACCATGAATATTCCTGATTTCGCGCAAATCGAATG
>JAJFHI010000257.1 GCA_021775715.1 Hyphomicrobiaceae bacterium
TCGCTCGACACACTTGGCGCCGGGTTTTCGCTTGCAAGCCACGACCTTGATATTCGTGGTGCAGGCAACCTGCTTGGTGAGGAACAGTCCGGACACATCCGCGAAGTTGGTTTCGAGCTCTATCAATCGATGCTGGAAGAGGCCGTTGCTGCCATGAAGGGTGGCGATATGGGCGAGACCGAGGATCAATGGAGTCCTGAGATCTCGCTTGGCACCGCGATCCTTATCCCAGAAAGCTTCGTTGCCGATCTACAACTTCGCCTGACGCTGTACCGTCGCCTGTCGAGTCTGGAGACGCGGGCCGATATCGACGACTTTGCAGCTGAAATGATTGATCGTTTTGGTGAGTTGCCGGAAGAGGTAACGCATCTTCTCGATGTGATGGAAATCAAAGGGCTGTGCCGGCAGGCGGGCGTGGCACGGGTCGATGCCGGACCAAAAGGCGCGCTGTTAACATTCCATAACGACAAGTTTGCCAACCCGGAGGGTCTCGTTGCCTTCATGCAGAAGTCGCATGGCCGAGTAAAACTTCAGTCCGATCACAAATTCGTCGTTAAAGGCGATTGGGATCAGCCTGAGTATCGTTTGAACGGCGTCAGAAGTGTCATTCGCGATTTGGCAAAGATCGCGGCGGCGGCAACCGAAACGACCTAGGCCTTTTTAGTGTAGACCCCGCTAAGTGCCGCACGGCGGATCTTGCCATTTGAAGTGCGCGGTAGGACGTCGACAAATACGACCTCGCGCGGTGTCTTGTAACTGGCCAAACGCTCACCAGCGAAGGCGATGACGTCGTCCGCTGTAAGCTTTGCGTGGGATTGCGCGACAACAAATGCAACGATCACGGATACATCGGAGCGCACGGCGATTTCGGTAACGGCTGTTTCCGTGATCTCTGGGTGTGCGAGCAACACCGCCTCGACCTCTTGCGGGGCGACTCGGTAGCCGAGGGCTTTCATCACATCATTGGCGCGGCCAAGATGTGTGAGGTAACCATCTACGTCGATCATGGCGCGGTCACCGCCGACAAACCAATCACCTCGTCGTACCTCGGCGTCTTCCTCCGGACGGTTCCAATATCCAAGCATCAATCCCGGATCGGACCTGTGGACGCCAAGCAAACCCGATTCTCCCGCGACAAGCGGAATGTCGCATGTTGTCTCATCCTCAGATAGAATCGCGATGCATCGTCCCGTCTGCGCCTTGCCGATCGTGCCGACCTTTGGCGGCGTCGCTGGTCCGGTCGAGATGTAAGTTGAGATCTCGCTCATACCGAGCGCCTCATAAAGCGGCGTACCGGTGGTTGCCTGCCAATCGTCGATCAATTCAGGTGGCGGTGCTTCTCCGGCCATTAATCCATGGCGTAGTTTTGCCAGTGGTTTCATTTCAGCCGAGCCGAGTTCTGCATACTTCAGGATCTGACGAAATACACCAGGGACGGCAGCAAACAATGTCGCGCCCGTATTGCGAATGACATCTGGCCAATCGGCAACATCGCGCTGCCCTGTACACACAAAAGCCGTCGCACCGTTGGCCCAGGGATCGATCAAGCCCGTCCCCAAAGTGTAGGTCCAGTTGAAGGCACCTGCATGCAGCATTCGGTCATCAGACGTGATGCCATACCAACCGTCATACATTGGTCGCCGTCCCCATGCTGCGCGATGTGCGTGCAGCACGCCCTTTGGATTGGCCGTCGTGCCTGAGGTGTAGATCAAGTAAGCTGGATCGTTGGCGGCTGTATCGGCGTAGTCAGCACGCGCAGCCGACGCAATCATGTTCCCAATGTCGCCGGCCGTCAGGACCATAGGTGCTGAGCTATGATCAAAGGTGTCGGGTGAGGCGTGTGCAATGAGTTTTGGTTCTGCGTCCTCGATCAGAAACTGCAGCTCGCGCCGTGTCAGTTGCGTGGACGTTGGCAACGGTACAAAGCCACCAGCGATCGCACCAAAAAACAAAATCGCATATGTGCTGGTGTTTTCCAGCTGGATTAGAATGCGGTCGCCGGATTGAAGCCCGGTCTCACGCAAGGCGCCTGCGACCTTTAACACCGCGTCTTCTAGCGCACGGTAGGTCCATACTTCGCATTGCTCAAACCCCTTTGCATCCTTGATGACGACGAGCGCCGATTTGTCGGGATGAGTCCTGGCACCTGCCACCAGGCAATAGCGTGCAAGATTAAACCTGGTAGGTGGTAAGGGCGCGGTGTAGCCAAGAAGAGGGGAGGCACGAGTATCCGTCATTTGCCGGACGTCTGCGCCTCAGCGTGTGCTTTGCCGTGCCACCAGCTTGTCAGCTCATAACCAAACAAGGCCGTCCTCTCCGGTGCCTTTAAGTGCGACCAGTAGGCCATCCATTGCTTTGGCAAATGGAATAACGGGATAACGTAATCGCCGGCCAACAGGACTCGGTCAAGCGCGTGCACTGCCGAGACAAATGCCTCGCTGTCTTTGGCCTCTAGCATCGCTTTTATCATCCGATCGACGGCCGGATCGTCAACGCCTGCAACATTGTATGATCCATCAACTTTGCCGGCTTCCGATGACCAGCGGAATAGCTGTTCGTTGCCGGGCGACAAAGATGCGCGCCAGACAAACTGGATCATGTCGAAATCATAAGACTTCCGCCGAAGTTGATATTGCGAGCTATCGACGACACGGATGGTAATCGCAATGCCAAGGCGTGCGAGATCCTTCTTGAAGCTGAGCAGCAGCCGGTTGAGGTCCGGCGTTGCGGCCAGAACTTCAAACTTCAGCTGCTTACCCGTGGTCTTATGGGTCAGCTGACGGTTCTTCAACTCATAGCCTGCTTCGCGTAGCAGCTTAAGCGCCGATCGCCAGTTGTCACGGTTCTGGCCTGAGCCTGGGCTGACCGGCATCCGATAACTACCGTCAAGAATGCTGGACGGGATTTTCCCCGGATCAAGATCTGCAAAAAGTTTTTTTTCTCTTTCGTCTGTCGGAACTCCCGTTGACGCCAGTGCAGAGCGTGCAAAATAACTTTGCGTGCGCTGGTAAAGTTCGGTGAACAGGTTGCGGTTGATCCATTCGAAATCGAAAATTTGAATGAGGGCCTTGCGCACGCGCTTGTCTTTGAAGATTTCACGGCGCGTGTTGAAAACCAGAGCATTCATTCCGGCGGGTAGACCGATTTCAAACTCGCCCTTGATAATGCGTCCATCTTTGACCGCGGCAATGTTGTAGCGTTCTGCCCAATAGGCCGGATTGCTTTCCGAGCGGGCATCGATTTGACCGGCTTTGAAGGCCTCGAACAGCACGGCCGCTTCGCGGTAATAATCATACCGAATTTCATCGAAGTTATAGCGTCCGCGGTTGACCGATAGATCGCGTCCCCACCAGTCGGGGTTGCGTTTGTAAGTCAGGCTGCGGCCGGGATCGACCTTATCAATTGAAAAGGGCCCCGAGCCCACCACCGGTTTCAACGTGGTGCGTGCGAATGTTTCGGCCGTTAAAAGGTGGCTTGGCAGAATTGGCATGAGCCCGATGATTAGAGGCATTTCCCTGTCGCCGCTGCCATCCAGTACAAAGCGCAAGGTGTGGTCGTCGATGCGCTCTGCTTTGGAAATCTTCTTATAATAGGTGCGGTGGTTTGGGCGGCCTTTGTCACGCAGAGTCTCATAGGAAAACAGCACGTCGTCGGCGTTAAGCGGATCGCCGTCGGAAAACTTTGCCTTTGGGTTGAGATAGAACGTGATCGTATTGCGGTCGTCGGACATGTCGACTTTTTCGGCAATCAGGCCGTAGAGCGTGAATGGTTCATCAAGACCGCGTGCCAGAAGGCTCTCGTAGACGTAGTTGCGCACCCCAGTTGCCGCCGAACCTTTGACAATCAGGGGATTTAGACTGTCATAGGAACCAAGCTGGCCCAGTGTTAGCCGACCACCCTTTGGAGCGTTGGGATTGACGTACGGAAAATGCGTCATGTCAGCGGGATATTTAGGCTCTCCGTGCATGGCGATGGCGTGGCGCGGTTCTGAGTGGCCAGGCACGGCAGATCCTGCCAGCACAGCGCAGGCAACAGCGAGGGTGGCGAAAAATGTCACAAATTCTTTCATCTGGGCTCATTCTAATCTTCGCTGCCGTTATCACGCCGCGTTAGGCATATTTCCGGCAAATTTCCTACTTGATACGCCGGCTTGGGTCAGACGACGGTGTTTCTAGCACGATTTTTAGGCGGTTATTGCGGCCAGCCGGTGATTGTTTCAGGCGACACGATAGCACCGTGACGTGGCCGTGTTACCACGCTACAACCATCACTCTGGATAAGTCGCCCGGCTCGCGCAACTCGGCCACGGGATTGCCGCAATCGGGTCTTTAGTGCGGCTAAGAGCGGAGGCGCTGGCGTTAAAGCGGGGCGCTTGCTATTTGCGGGCGAAATGAGCGCCTGAAAGGGATCGGAGCCCAATATCGAGAGGGCTCACAACGAAAGGTCTGAATTGCAATGACAAATCGAATTTCACAGATCAGGGACGTGTTGACAGCAACTTGCTGGTCCATGGCCTGTCTGGCTGCTTTGGGTCTGGCAGTCGGCGCAACGGCGCCAATGGCCAACGCGCAGGAAAAAAAGCCTGCTGCAAAGAAGGCCGCGCCGAAAAAAGCCGGTGCTAAAAAAGCCGGCGCAAAAAAAGCGCAAAATCCATGGGTTAAGCTGTGTGTCGACGAGCCAATCCTTGAGAAAGACAAAGAAGGCAAGATGAAGCAGGTTAAGAAGAATTCCTGCTACACCATGACTGAGCGTCTCGACGTCAATACCGGCGTTGTTTTGTCTTCGATCAAACTTCGCGAAGTTAAAGGCCAGGACAAAAAAGTCCTAATCGTCACCGTTCCACTTGGCATGGCAATACCACCGGGTCTGC
>JAJFHI010000258.1 GCA_021775715.1 Hyphomicrobiaceae bacterium
CTTCTTTGGCGGCACTCATGTTGCTCTCGCTCCAGCTTTCGTAGACACTTAGGTATCTTACGGATTGAACCAATCCCGGCCTTTCCATCAAAGTAGTGCCAAACGCAAACTGCACGCAAATTATCTTCGTTGAAACCCGCCAAGGACCCTAGCCTCAATGCCAACGACTCCCGATAAAAGCGTTGTTCACGTTGTTGCACCGTCCCGCCTGCACATGGGGTTTCTCGATCTTGGCGCGACCTTGGGTCGAAAATTCGGCGGCATTGGCTTGTCGCTCGACAAACCTGAAACACGTTTTTCCATTCAACGATCTGGCACGCGCCGCGTCACGGGCCAACAGCAGGAGGCCAAGCGCATTGCTCTCACAATTGGCAAGTTGCGCAACCTTTTTGATCTCACACACGACTACCATGTCGATGTCACCGACCTCATACCCGCACACTCCGGCCTCGGCTCTGGCACGCAAATAGCCGTTGCACTCGGTATGGGCCTTGCCCGCCTGGAAGGGCACAAGATAAGCACGAGAGAACTGGCCAGCAAACTGGGCCGTGGCGCACGGTCAGCCATCGGAATTGCTGCCTTTGATTCGGGTGGCTTCATCATAGACGGCGGACGCGGCCCCAAAACCGTTATTCCCCCGATACTAATGCAAACAAAATTTCCGGAAGATTGGCGCGTTCTGCTGGTCCTCGACCACCGCACGAAGGGAGTGCATGGCGCGAACGAACAAAAGGCATTTTCAACGCTCCCACCCCTACCCGGTGACGAGTTTGCCCGCGTCTGTCACCTCGCCTTAATGCAACTCGCTCCCGGCCTCATTGAGCGTGACATCGACGCTTTCGGTACGGCAATCTCCGAAATCCAACGCATTGTCGGGCGTCAATTTGCACCCGCCCAGGCGGGTAGTGCGTGGACCAGCCCGGCTGTGGGGGAAATGATTGAACGCCTGCATGACGCCGGCGCGGTCGGCATCGGACAAAGCTCGTGGGGGCCGACCGGCTTTGCATTTGTGCCCTCGACTTCTGTTGCCGATCGCCTTTATCATCGCTTCGTCGCGGACGCCACGTCCGAAGGCCTAGAGCTGATGATCGTTGCCGGGCGCAATTCAGGCGCCGCTATTGAGACACCGGAGACAATCGCGCTCAGCCCATAAGAACAAGAAAAGAAGGGAACTTCAATGAGCGACGCCACGCCAATTCTGCACATGCTTTCGCCTACCAAACACGCGAGCCCGTTCGACGTGAACATGGCGGCAGACGCTGGTTATAAAGTCATAGTTCCCTACACCGATGTGGAGCTGGGCGAAGTCACAGGGCTGGTACAGGACGCAATCTTTTCCCGTCCGCCACAGGACGGCGTGCGCACTGGTGTGTTCATCGGTGGCAAGGATGCGCTGCTCGCACTCGATATGATGAAGGCCGCCAAAGAAGCCTTGGTGCCACCATTTCAGCTATCCGTCTTTGCAGACCCGGCCGGCTCTTTCACAACCGCTGCCGCAATGGTCGCGTGCGTTGAGAAAGTATTGAAAAACAAATTCAACCGCGATTGGAACGGCACCCGTGTTGCTATCTTCGGTGCAACCGGTGTCGTCGGCTTTGCCTCATCTGTCATTTCCGCCCTGGAAGGTGCGAAGGTCCAACTCGTTGCACACCGTGGCATCGAGCGGTGTTATAAAGCCGCTGAAATTTCCAAGGAGCGGTTTGGTGTCGATCTTGAGCCGGTCCTCGGTGAAAACGACGCACAGAAAAACGTTATCATAGCAAATGCCGAAGTCATCTTCTGCGCCGCTGCCGCCGGAGTGCAGGTTCTCAGTACTGCCAATCTTCAGTCTGCAACGAACCTGCTTGTCACCGCCGACGTCAACGCCGTGCCACCACCAGGCGTCGAAGGCATGGAATTGTTTATGAACGGTGACTTACTGCCAGGATGCCGGACCACAACTGGTGTTGGCCCGCTCGCGATTGGCGACATCAAATACAAAACGGAATCCGACCTCTTCAAACGCATGATTTCTGCGAGCGAACCACAACACCTCGATTTCCGTGATGCCTTCCATCTTGCAAGGACACTGGTCGCTTGACGGCGCTCAACAACCGAAGTCGCCTCAAGACGTCCGCAAAAAACGTAGCCGCATGACCGAGAATACGATCCTAATTGCAGCGATGTCCGGGCGTGCGCTGGCCGCCAGCGCGCAGCGCGCTGGTCTGGCGCCTTTGGTTGTGGACGCCTTTGGCGACAGCGACACGCGAGATCTTGCGCTTGATCTGCGCATACTACCGAGTGCAATGACAACGGGCTTTCAGAAAAGATCACTATTGAAGGCTTTGGCCGAGTTGACTGAAGCGGCACCATCTCCGCCAATTGGACTGCTTCTGGGTGCAGGCTTCGAAGATCGCCCGGACCTGATCGACCGAGTTGCTCAGACCTATCGTTTACTTGGGTGCGATGGCACGGCTGTACGCAAAGCCAAACATCCAACCGATCTTGCCTATGTTCTTTTGCGTCACGGGATCGCCACACCCGACGTCACGACGTGGCGACTGCGAGAGAAAGATCGATCCCGTTGGTTGCGCAAACGTCGTGGCGGCACAGGAGGTGGGCACATCACCCTCGCAGCGGCTGGCGACAAAGCGAGCAACAACTACTACTATCAGCGTCTTGTTACCGGCCACCAAATCTCGCTGTTGGTGATTGCCAATCCGTCTCAAAACAGCTGTCAAACCGTTGGTTTCAGCGAACAGTGGTGCCACTCCACCGTGGATCAGCCCTTCCGTTATGGCGGCAGCGTCGGGCCGATCCGACTTGCGACCGAATTTGTGCTGGACATGGAGGAGGCTGCAAAGTTTGTTACAACACATTTAAATCTGGTTGGACTTGTCGCCGTCGACTACGTCATTAGCGGGACGACACCCTACTTCATTGAGATAAACCCGCGCCCCAGCGCTACGCTTGACCTGTTCGACACCGCCGACGGCGCTCTTCTCAAAAGCCATATCGCTGCGTGCTGTGGTGAGCCAACACCGCCATTTGCACTGCAGCAAAAGCGCGCGTGCGCGGCGGCTTATCTCTACGCCAATCACGGCGCAGTCACCATCGGTGATATCGACTGGCCGTCCTGGGTCGCCGACCGCCCTGTGACAGGCTGTACAATTCCAGCCAATCACCCCATTGCAACCGTGTTCGCTGATGCGCCCGCCCCCGATGCGGCAAAAACACTTTGCCAAACACATTTGGGTCAATTGCATGACGTGGTATACCCCGATAAAAACATGGAGGCGTAATCCAGATGGCCATACCAACAGCAACAACAAAAATGCCCGGATTTTCTGACTTCAAACTCAGCCTCAATAAAAAAACGGCACCACTTGTCGAACAACTTGTCGAACACGCGGATGCACTGCGCTGTCACGTATCCCGCGGCGACGCCGGTGAGCGGCTAATCGACCTCGGCTCAAGTGTTGAAGGTGGACTTGAGGCCGGCCGCAAACTTTCGGAAATCTGCATGGGCGGTCTTGGTCAGGTTGCCATCACCAACACATCCGGCCTCGATAATTGGCCTTGGGCCGTCGCTGTGTCGTCGTCGAATCCCGTGATTTCATGTCTTGCCAGCCAGTACGGCGGCTGGACGATGAGCGACGATGCGACCGGCTTCTTCGCACTCGGCTCTGGGCCTGCCCGCGCCTTGTCACGTAAAGAAGAGCTGTTCGAAGAACTCGGCTACGTTGACACGCACACATCCGGCGCATTGGTCATTGAAGGCGATAAGGCTCCGCCGTCGTCGCTTGCCCAGCGTGTCGCCGAAGACTGCCATATCAAACCGGAAAACCTCACGATCTTGTTTGCACCAACTGGCAGTCTTGCAGGCACCGTTCAAATTGGAGCGCGCGTACTGGAAGTCGCGCTGCATAAGGCGCACGCCCTTGGATTTCCACTAGAACATATCGTCGATGGCACAGGCGTGGCGCCGCTCGCCCCACCCACACCGGACTTTATCCAGGCGATGGGGCGCACAAACGATGGCATCATATTCGCCGGTCGCGTGCAGATTTTCGTACGCGACACCGATGCCGCCGCACAAAAGCTTGCCGAACAATTGCCGTCCAGTGCATCCAAAGATTTCGGCCGCCCATTTGCGGAAATTTTCTCCGCCGTCGATGGCGACTTCTATAAGATTGACCCGATGTTGTTCAGTCCGGCAAAGGTCACTGTCAGCAATCTCGACAGCGGCAAGTCATTCCATGCCGGAAAAACTGCACCCGACCTCGTTGATGCGAGTTTCCGATAGTTAAATGGCAAGCGACCGCAGACCCTCTCCCGCACCAGAAATCGCTCTGTTCGTTGAAGAGGCCGGTGGTGACTGGCACACGTCTCGACTGGTTGCGGCTCTCGAAACGCGCGGCGCCAAAGTCACTGTCACAACACTCAGCCGGTGTGCGTTCGACACGGCCATCCCAACCGGCCTAGACATTCCAGGCTATAACGGCCAATTGCCTGATGGCGTGTTCGTGCGTTCGGTGTCCAAGGGCAGTCTCGAGCAGATCACGCTGCGGCTTGGCATCCTGCACGCGCTTGCTACATCCGGCGTCCGCGTTTGGAATTCCGCTCCTGTGATCGAGCGATGCGTTGATAAATCGACCGCAACATTCCTGTTCCAACGCGCAGGCCTGCCGACGCCCACAACACGCACTGCAGAAGGGCGCGTCACAGCACAAACACATGCCGCCAGCAACACACCTCTCGTCGCCAAACCCCTTTTCGGCTCGCAAGGACGCGGCATCCAGCGCGTCACTAACGCGTCTGAATTGCCGGCTCCAGAAGATGTTGGCAACGTATACTATCTGCAGCAATACATCGGGCCCACGACCGTTGACAAATTCGAAGATTGGCGCGTTCTTGTTTCAGCAGGTCACGCTGTCGCCACGATGAAGAGACAAGGCAAGGGCTGGGTCACAAACGTTTTCCAAGGCAGTAAACCCAATGCGTCACCGCTTGACGCAACCATGACGAATCTTGCCGTCCGCGCTGCGGCAGCCGTTGGCGCAGACTACGCCGGAGTTGATCTCATTCGCGATAGCAATGGCGAACTTATGGTCTTGGAGATCAACTCCAATCCTGCATGGAAAGGTTTGCAAAGCGTCACTGACGTTGACATTGCATCGCGCCTTGCCGACGACTTTCTTGCCGCCGTCGCTCGACAAAAGCATTCAACATGACAGCCGTAAGCTTGACCTCAGACGTCGTAGCAAAAGCCTTTTTCAACGCCTGCCACGACGAGTTGTCGGCACTGAAACCCGGCAACGTGCATATTCACGGTCCCGGCCACGACATGACTGTTGCCGACTTCGAGAAAAGCGCTAAAGCCGCGGCGCCGGTCATCGCAAACCCGGACCTAACCGTTGGCGAACGCATCGAACGAACCGTGATGGCGAGCTTCAACGCCGTGGGATGCAACACTAATCTCGGAATCATTCTGCTGGCGGCCCCGCTTGCGCATGCTGTCATCATGCCATCTAACATGACTGATCTTCGTGGACGGCTTGGCCCAGTCCTCGCCAATCTTTCCGTTCAAGATGCACAGCACGTATTTCCAGCCATCATGCACGTGACACCGGGTGGCCTTGGCAAAGCTTCACAGCACGATGTTCGTCAACGTCCAGCCGTGACACTTCTGGAGGCCATGCAGGCCGCCGCCGACCGCGACCGCATCGCCAATGCGTATACCGACAACTTTTCAGATATCTTCGATTTCGCACTGCCTACCCTGCGAAATGCCCGCAAGAGTTGCGCGACACCGGCTCTGGCAATCACCACGCTGCATATGTCGCTGATGGCAGAATTCCCGGACACGCACATCGCGCGCAAGCATGGCCAGGCCGTCGCTGACCAGGTGCAGAAAAGTGCAGAATGTGTTCATAAGCTCTGGCAGCCACACGCCACCGATCTTACATTTCCAGCTCTCATGTCCCTCGACCGAAAACTCAAATCCGAGGGCCTGAATCCAGGAACCACCGCCGATTTCGTCGTTGCAACCCTGTTTGCCGAGGTCATGATCAGAAAACTAGCTCAAACAGCGTCTCTGTAGCACTTTAGTCGCGCTTTGCACTTTACGAAAGTATAATACTGGAGTTAGTTACACGCCAGCGTTCACTTCGCACGCTGCTATCTGGCCAACCGGTTCGGTGACACCCGTCGCTGTTCGCAG